>NZ_MVKA01000021.1:0-67287 GCF_002042905.1 Geobacillus sp. LEMMY01 | reverse complement strand
GAACGCGAACGGAAMCGCTTGCGTGAAGGTGTGCACCATCAGCCAAACGAGCGAACGCCCCCAAACCAAAAGCTGATCTTTATGCGAGTATTGCCAATCACACCCTTGAATGGCGTGTCCAGACCGTGACGAAGGCTTCGTTTTTTGGCAAATCGTATCATCAATTGAAAMAAAAAGGGGTTGATTTTTCCGTTTGGCCAGTCGTTCGACCTGGGAAAGGATCCACTCTTGAAGCTTCCCAAGCAGCCTTTCCTCGTTCCAAGGGCTTTTCGTGAAAAAGTGACTGAGCGTCGTTCGATGATTCGGATGAAAGCCCCAGTGATGAATATCAGTCAATGTTCCCGAGAATCCCTTGGTGGTCAAGGCATCGACGATATGAATGAGATGCTTCAGAACCGGCTTCGAGAAATGCAATGCCAACCCCAATGCGAAGAAAAACTTGTGGATTCCTTGATGATGTGCTAATCTATTCATGAGACATGAACCTCCTTGTGAATGGTTGGTTAGCACATCTATTTTAACCAAGGAGTCCGGTTCATGTCTCCTTTTTTGTTTGGTTGTCAATTTATGTTAGTGAATTTGCTCATCTACAGAATAGAAAAAATCCTTTCTAACAAAGAGTATTCGCTAGAAAGGATGCCATGTTTTTAACGATGCACAAAGGCTCGAATTCTTAACTTGATAGGTGTGGGGAGGCCCAGTTTTTTTGACTAGAGCACTTATTATATTTTCAAATAATAACTACGATAGACCTCTTTGATTTGCACATCCATGAGAGAAAAACTCCTTCACTTTTCTTTGTGCATCAACGATTCATTTGATATCAGAACGAAAAAAATCCTCCCGATTTTCGTTGGAAGGGTGCGAAATGTGAGGTGAAAAATAAAGCTTCTGAAGCATATTATGCCTCAGAAGCTTGTTCGACGGCCGTTGCAAATTGCCGGCGATGTTGCATCGTAAAATACGCCATCGTTCCAACCATCATGGCGACGATAAACAGTAGCAACTTACCGATGTTTTCCCACATAAATGAGAAATCGCCGCTTGAGATGACCGCTTTGAATCCGAAAACAGAATAGGTCATTGGGAGCCATGCGTTAAAATGCTGCAACGAACGCGGAATTAACTCGAGTGGGAACGTTCCGGCGCTTGTTGTTAATTGCAAAATTAATACGACAATCCCAATAAACCGTCCCGGATCCCCGAAGGTTGTGACGAGAAATTGAATGACAGATAAAAAAGTAATGCTTGTGACGACGCTAAACAAGATAAAGAATGGAACACTTTTCACTTGTAAGTCAAGTCCGTAAAGCAATACGCTATCGGCCAGGAGCGCTTGCAAAATACCAACACCAATGAGTACACCAAATTTAGCGAAAAACCAATGAAATGGCGAACGTGGAACCCCCGCTGGTTCGCGAAGCGGGAAGACAATCGAAAGTAAAAGCGCCCCAACAAACAATCCTAACGACAAGAAATATGGTGTAAATCCTGTTCCGTAGTTTGGCACTTCATTCACTTTTTCATTTTTTACTTTCACCGGTTCTGCAAACATGTCGTATACGTCTTCATTTGCTTTTACGTCGCTTGCTTTTTTGGCCCCTTCTTTTAACTTATCCGCTAGTTCTTCCGACCCGTCTGTCAGTCGATTCATACCATCTTGCAAATCCCTTGTTCCACTCGTTAATTCATTCATTCCGCTTGCTAGTTGCTGCGAACCATCGGCCAATTGATGGGCGCCGTCTTGCAGCCGATCAGCTCCTTGAGCAAGCACTTGCAGACCAGAGGTCAGTGTTTGGCCGCCATTCGCGAGTTTGTCAGCTCCTTGTTCCGCTTCTTTCATTTTTTCGTGTAACGTATTCATGCCTGCGACAAGCTTTTCTTGGCCGTTCGCAAGTGCATTTGCGCCATTTACAAGCTGTTGTTGCCCAGAAAGCAATTTGTTTACTCCTTGATCGAGGGCAATATGTCCTTCATGTAGCTGTTTGGCCCCTCCGCTTAACGATGCTGCTCCTGATTGTAATGCTTTGGCTCCATCGTTTAACTGAGCAATGCCATTTTCGATTTGTTTGCTTCCTAATGATAATTTTACAACATTTTCTTTTAGCTGCTCATACACAGCCTTTTGCGTTGGATTTGAGGTTTGAGCAATGAGTGCATCAAGCTGCGCCGCTAACTGTTCAAGCCCACCTGTTACTTGAGTCGCCCCTGTTTGAACTTGAGTCGCCCCTTGTTGCCATTGTGCAAGTGATGTTGCTAGCTTTTCGGCTCCCCCGCTTAATTGTTCCGAACCTTGCAAAAGTTGCGACATGCGGGCATCGAGTGCTTGCATTCCTTCATATACACGTTTTGCACCTGAAGCAAGATTCGCGGTTCCTTCTTGCGCTTGTTTTGCTCCGGCGAGCAGCTGCCCTTGCCCGTCCACCATGTGTTTCATCCCATTGTCAAGCATTTGAACACCTGTTTGAACTTGCGCGGAACCATTGGTTGCTTGATGCAATCCGTCAGTAAAGGCAATGGATTTTTCGGCAAGTGTCGCTAAATGATGATGCAAATCTTTTGCTCCATCCTGCGCTTTTTTCATTCCATCATACAGTTTGTTTGTTCCATTTTTTGCCTCGCCGAGACCATCATGTAATTGTTTTGCCCCATCGCTCGCTTTTGTTAACCCATCTGCTAATGTTTGAATGTTTTCAAACATATTTTCTGCGTACGTTTCCGTTAACGTTTTGGCTACTTCTGTTTTGATTTTTTCAACCGCTGTTCCGCCAATTTGGGCGGATAAAAAGTTAAACCCTTCATTGGGCTTGTAAATAAGTTGAAGTTTTTTCGGATGATCGTCTTGTAACGTCGTCGCATTTTGTGAAAAATCTTCAGGGATTTGAATGAGCATATAGTACCTTTGTTCTTTTAATCCTTTTTCCCCTTCACGTTCGTTTACAAAATGCCAATCAAACTGTTTTTTTTCTTTTAACTTTTCAACAAGATCATCGCCGAGATGAAACTCTTTCCCCTCAAACGTTGTCCCTTTGTCTTTGTTTACCACGGCGACAGGAAGTTCGTCCAAATGATCGTATGGATCCCAAAACGCCCATAAAAACATGCCGCTGTATAGAAGTGGAATAAATAATACAGCCATAATCGGAATAAGCACTTTCCGATTGGATGTGACTGCTTTCAATTCTTGCATCCATAATTGAAATGCGTGCACATGCTTAACCTCCTTTTGTAAAAACGTTGACCAATTTGTCCATTTAGTCATTTTTTCATAAAAAAGAGAAGGTCCATCATGGAGACAATCCTTTTAACAAATATAAATCAAACAGTTCGGCAATCTTTTGTTGAGACAATGGTTCGTGCTCTTTTCCCCAATCAATGTTTAAAGCAATGTACATTTTAAACATTAAAAACGCCATTAACTCCGAATCGCAAGAACGAACTTCACCTTTTGCCATCGCCTCTTCAATTTTCTCACGAATGTAAGCGATCATTTCGCGATCAAGCCGCTTCATCACGTCCCGTACAGCTGGCGTGCCAATATCACGAACTTCTTGTAAAAGTTTTATTGTCAGTTCATGCTCTTTGCGAAACGTAAAGATACGCTGCAAGGCTCGTTGTACGTTTTCATTAAACGGTAAGCGATGATCAATCGCCGCATCCGCCTCGCGCTTAATTTCGGAAATGACGGAAGAAACAATATCCTCAAGCAGCTCTTCTTTGCTTTTGAAAAACGTATAAATGGTTCCTTTCCCGACCTTTGCCATCTTCGCCACTTGATCCATTGTCGTCGCCTTATAACCAAAAAGTGAAAACGACTTGGTTGCTGCATCAATAATTTGTTTCTTTTTATCTGACATGGGCGTTCATCCTTTGTTTTTGACTAAATGGACATTTTGGTCATTTCGTTTTACATCTTAACATAAACAACATATGCTTGCAACAAGTAGAAATGATCAATTCATCTTTAAGGTATGGTAAAATATAAGGTTCAACCGTTCATCTGGTCATGATGAGCAAAAGGTGTCCCGATCCGTTTGGGACACCTTTTGACTTAGAGGAAAGCATGAACGCCTTGTCGGCTGTCGATGACGGTAAGCGCAAAAACTGAGAAGGACGGTGATTTAATAGAAAACGCGGCACAAAAATGCGGGTTCTCAAATAGAGAAAGTTTGCGAACCTTAACCTTTGCATTCCCTCGAAGACCGCTGCATGATGGGAAAACGATGGTTTTTCACCTCCCTTTTAGACAGGCAGACGGACAAGAAATTCCGATCCTTGCCCGAGTTGGCTTTGGACGTGGATCGTGCCGCCATGGGCGTCAACGATCCATTTGGCGATGGACAGGCCGAGGCCGTGGCCGCCTTGTTGGCGCGAGCGCGCTTTGTCGACGCGGTAAAAGCGGTCGAAAATGCGGCCGATGTCCTCGGGAGGGATGCCGATGCCGGTGTCTTTGACGGAAAGGACGAACTGCTTCGGCTCGGTGCGGATCGACAATGTCACTTCTCCGCCTTCCGGAGTGTATTTGATCGCGTTGTCGAGCAAAATGTACAACAGCTGCGTCAATTTGTCCGGGTCGGCGGTGACAATCGCCTGCTCTGGGGCGTGAAAATGCATCGTGATCTGCTTTTTCGCCGCGAGTTCCGACACGAGCTGAAACGTGCGCTCAGCGTGCGGGCGGAAATCAAATGTTTGTTTCGCCAGCTCCAAAGAGGCGTGCTTCGCATCAGCGCGGGCGAGCGTCAACAGGTCGTTCATCAGTTTCGTGATCCGCTTCAATTCTTCACGCAGGCGGTCGAGCAAACGGCGGGCGAAGTCGTTTTTCATCACATCATCTTCCAGCGCAAGCGCCTCCACGGACGAGAAGACGACGCTCAGCGGCGTCCGCAGTTCGTGCGAGGCGTCGGCGACGAACTGGCGCTGCCGCTCGTATGCTTCTTCAATCGGGATGAGCGCTCGCTTGGACATAAAGTAGCTAAGCGCCATCCCGCCGGCGAGAAACAGAACGGCCAGGCCGATGAGCACAATGAGCAGCCAATGGAACACCCCGAAAAACGACGTGACGTCCATCCCGATATAAAGCATGCCGGCAAAATCCCCATGAATGATAAGCGGATGGGCAACAGCGAGCACCCGCCAGTCGCGAGCGGCGGCGCGGGCGAGGCCTGGCATATGCTCGGGCAGCGACACGGTCACATACACAGGGGTGCGCTCGCCTGTGTCCATACGGGACAAGACGTTCAAAAAATACGGGCGCAGGCGCGGATGAATTTCATCCCCGGCGAGCAGGTCGCCGTTTGGGCCGATCACGTAAAAGAAAAGTTGATCTTCACTAAGTAGGACGACGCTTTCATCATTAAACAAGTCAAAATCGCTCTGCTTCAGTAAAAACTGCTCGATCGTATTCGCCTCTTGCTCGGCGAGGCGGGTGATGCGCCGCTCTTGATCGGACGTGGTGATCCAGTAAAACAGTGCAGCGGCGATCATGATAAACAAGGCGAGAAACAAGGTGAAAATGCCGCTATAGAGCGCCGTCAGCCGCCAATGGGCGCGGCGGAACAAGTCGGCGCTTCCTAAGCGGCGCAGCCAGTCGCGCCATTCATTCCATCGATTTATCAATTTTATATCCCACCCCGCGCACCGTTTGAATGACATCGTCTTTCAACTTTTTGCGCAATAGTTTGATCGTTGCATCGATCGTTTTCATCGACACATCCGCATCCCAGCCCCAGACGCGGTCCAAAATCGTCTCCCGCGGAACGACTTGGCCTTGGTTTTGCACGAGCAGGTCAAGGAGCTGAAACTCGCGCGGGGTGAGGAAAATTTCTTCATCGCCGCGGTGCAGCGTATGGCTTGTCCGGTTCAATGTGAAGCCGTGAAACGTCACTTTTTCCTCTTGGAGCGGGACGAACGTGCGCCGTGCGCGCGCTTTTAAGCGCGCGACGAGTTCATCGATTTCAAACGGCTTGATCAAATAGTCATCCGCCCCGGCTTCAAGCCCGGTGACGCGGTCTTGCACAGCGTCTTTCGCCGTCAACATCAAAATCGCGCCCGTATAGCCGTTTTGCCTCAACCGCCGACAAATGTCCACCCCATCGCCGTTTGGAAGCATCCAATCGAGCACGACGACGTCGTAAAACTCCGCCATCGCGTAATCGTATGCGTCTTCGCCCTCTTGAACCCAATCGATATGGTCGATTCCTTTCTTTTTTAATAAATGCACAATCAATTCCCCTAAATGGAGATCATCTTCCGCAAGCAAAATTTTCATCGCCTTTCCTCCCGTTCCAGCTTCCTTGTTTTTATCATACCAAACATCCGTGAAAAAACGGTGAAAAAGCTGTGCGCTTGGCTTCGCTCGCTAATGGAAGGGAAGGATTTTCACCATTTTTTCACTTTCCTTGGTTATGATGATGGGCGAAGAGGAAAAGGAGGAAAACGGCGATGAGGAAAATGAGGAATTTGCATCTTTGGATTGGATTGATCAGTTCGATCTTTTTGCTTGTTGAGGCGGTGACGGGCCTGCTTCTGTCTGAACCATGGCTCATCGGCCAGACCGAACGCGGCGAGATGCATCGCGCCATGCAAGAAGGCGGCACGTTCAGAGCGGGACAAGCATCTGACGGAGGAGCAGCCGCCGCACCGGTGGCGCCGCGCGCTGAAGGGGGAGGGACGTCGCTTGGAATGTTCATCCGCCAGCTGCACGAAGGGCGAATCGGCTCGCTCGACATCCGTTGGGCGGTCGATCTTGCCGCAGTGGCGATGATCATTTTAACGGCGACGGGCATTTACTTGTCGATTCGCACGCTCGCAGCTGGGCGCAGGCGGAAGCAAAAGCGGACGCCCGCCGCGCCGGAGACGGTCTAATCGGAAAATCGTCAGATGCGATTTTGGAAAGATGGAACGGAACATGCAGCTCAACCATTGTACGGCGCAAATGGAAAAGCGGCGGAAAGGATCGTCTTGTCTTTGTGTAAGACCGATGGATGTAGGAGACATGGTTGTGTTTCATCCGCCTTTCCGTTGCTTTGTCGGCATTCGCTCGAAGCTGTCCAATGTTTGGTTATGGATGACCATTCATGATAAAGGAGGAGATGACAAATGGACATGATGCCATTTGAACCAACACCAACTCCGCAGCCGAAACGCCGCGGCCGCTTCGTATCGTGGCTTGCCGCTTCCGTCGCTGGGGCGGTGATCGGCAGCGCGGCGACATGGTATGTAGCGCCGAAATGGATTCACGGCGAAACCCATTCCCAAACGGAAGCGGCGGAAACGACCGCAAAAAGCGAGGCGCTGCCATTGCAGCCGACCTCGAGCACGAAGACCAACATGATCGCGGCGATCAATCAAGTCGCCGATGCGGTCGTCGGAGTCGTCAACATTCAGAAGCAAGTGGACTTTTTCTCTGATCAAGCACAAGATACAGAAGCGGGAACGGGTTCGGGCGTCATCTTTAAAAAAGAAGGCAATGTGGCCTACATTGTGACGAACAACCATGTCATTGAAGGAGCGAACAAAGTGGAGGTGGCGCTCCCGAACGGCAAAAAGGTGAAAGCCGACATCGTCGGCGCGGATGCGTTGACCGATTTGGCCGTCTTGAAAATCCCAGCCGATGGCGTAACGAAAGTGGCGAGCTTCGGCGACTCGTCGAAAGTGCAAATCGGCGAACCCGTGGCGGCGATCGGCAACCCGCTCGGGCTTGATTTGTCGCGGACGGTGACGGAAGGCATCGTCAGCGGCAAACGGACGATGCCGGTGTCCACATCAGCCGGCGATTGGGAAATCGACGTCATTCAAACTGATGCGGCGATCAACCCGGGCAACAGCGGTGGGGCGCTCATTAACAGCGCGGGTCAAGTGATCGGCATCAACAGCATGAAAATCGCGGAAACGGGCGTCGAAGGGCTCGGCTTTGCGATCCCAAGCGAAAATGTCAAACCGATTGTCGAACAGCTCATGAAAGACGGGAAAATCAAACGCCCGTACCTTGGCGTACAGCTCGTCGATGTGGCCGATTTGTCCGATGACGTCCGCACTGATGAACTGAAATTGCCGTCCAACGTGACATATGGTGCGGCCATCACGTCGGTCGAACCGTTCTCGCCGGCGGCCGATGCCGGGTTGAAGTCAAAAGACGTCATCGTCGCGATCAACGGCGACAAAATCGACAGCGTCAGCGCCTTGCGTAAATATTTGTATACGAAAACATCGGTCGGCGACCGGATTAAAGTGACCATCTACCGCGACGGGTTTGAGACGACCGTATCTGTCGCCTTAAAAGCGAGAGAAAGCAGCCAGTCGTAAGAAGAAATCGCCTCTTTTCCAGCGAATCGGCGGGGAAGAGGCGATTTTTTGTGGATCAAACAAAAGCTGGTCCGTGCCAGCAGCACTGTTCCAGCGACTCAATGGTGCTTTAGGATGGCGAGAAACGGCTGCATGTCCGCGAGCAGGTGCGCGTACAATGGGGGGCGCCCATGGCTGAAACCGTAACGCCGCTCGGAAGGATGTTGCTGCGGGAGGGCCTCGTTGGCTGTTGACTCAAGGTAGCCAAGCGGCAGGACGGATGTTCCGAAGATTCACTCACCTCTATCTAAATGCAGATAGGGAAGTGTTAGAGATTTTTTATTTTTATGAACATATTACTATACTTTAAATGATAATAAAGACTCTGTTTGTAACTATTCAGCCCGTACATAGAAAAAATTTACGAGAGCCGGTTTGTTCGTACCTTCCTTGTCTATACTCATTACCATCATAGACATGGGAGGTGAACACAATGGCAAATGTTGCTTTTGGCTTCCAAGAAGCGGTCTTCACACTCGAAAGCATGGTGGCAAACATCGAACGTCAAGCACAGACCATCGAAAAACTCATCAACGAAAATAAACAGTTAAGACAAGAAAACCAGCAATTGAAATAAATATTCGTCCTCATGTTTTTCATAACAATAAGGACATCTAAAATTACATTGTAAAGTAGTTGCAATTGTTAATCCAAAAGAATCGTTTCTGAATTTATTCAAATTTGTTAAATATTTGTATAAACCTATTTCATCCTTGGACTTTTCAACCACAAATCCAGCTGCTTTTAGATCATCTAGATGCTTATCTGGCACCTCATTAAACCGACCCTGATTTATTTTTCTAACAGATTCCCTATACTCTTCAGAGAGCTTAACAAAAGCACCCGTATGACTATTGTACAAAAAGTAAATACCTTCCCGTTTAAATGGGACATTAAATTGTGAAACTTTGTACAACACGAGTGTTGATTATCCAAAATTATACATACGCCTTCCATAAATTTGGGCATACTCAAACAAAGCAGCGGCCATCCCGGATTTCCAATCGAGAGGAAGCTGCCCAGAGAAAAAACGGCGAACAAACGAAATGAAGGAAAGAGAGACGTTCGTCTGTTTTTTGGTTTGATCATACAGCCATCGCAGCAACACATACGCGATGAACGCCGCAAACAGTTGGTTGTATACCGCATTTTCCGTCGTGCCAAACAAGGTCGGGACATTCAGATATTGCTTCACCCAACGGAAAAAGACCTCAACAGTCCAACGTTGTTGGTACATGTCGGCAATGGTTTCCGCAGACGCATGGAAGAGGTTCGTCACGACCCGAATGTCGCGGCCATTCGCATCTCGAAAGATCACCACCCGGTGACGCTTGGTGGAGCGGCATTGTTTCGTCCCCAACTGGCACGTGAAGTCGGCTTGAACCGATGAAGATGCGCTCGGAAGGCGGTTCAAGCTTTTTTTCTGATGAAGTTCGATGTTGTCTTTCATCCGAATGACAAAGAGCTGATGCTGCTCCACAAATCGATCGAGGCGTTCGATTTTGAAATACGCCCGGTCTTCCACCAGCACTTGTTGAGCGTTCGTCAACTGTTCTCCCACCGGGCCATCATGACGCAGTCCGATGGTTTCCACCACGTCTGCCGGCAACGAGGATTCCGGCGAATACGCGACGTGCAGCTTCACTCCGGCGCGTTCGCCGTGATACGGCGCCCATGGCAGGCGGTTTTTCCCGACCGTGACGGTCGTCGAATCCACCACCCGAAGCGGTTTGGGAAACCGAAGCGAATGGCGGGTTTGGCGGTTGCACTTGGAAATGATCAACGCCAACAAGCGTTTCATGATGTCATAGGGAACTTCTTTCGCTTTCTTGGATACAGTTGAATAATGGAATCGCGGCAATCCATACAGAGGCCCCACATCGGCTCCGTGGCGAAAGCTTTTCCATTGATGCATGGCGGCCAGCAGGAAGAAGTGAATCAACTCGCGCAACGTAAAGGTTCGAGACGAATCACGATACCCAACCGCTTCGGCAATCAGTTGAATCTCTTCATCCGAAACAAGTTTTTGCATCAAATTCGGGAGTGTGGTATGCTTGTTCATAGWGAGCACCTCCTGGGTTTGTTTGTGTCGTTACTCACATTCTACAGGAAAGGTGCTCTTTTTTCTATACCCTTTGGATTTTATTGGATAATCAACACGCCTGATAGTATAACATAAAATTAGTGAAAATTAAATTTTATGTGGAAAGGAGAGAAGGCGATTCCTCTCCAACTTTCGCTAACGCTTAGAAGTTGGAGTCTCCTCGCCAAGTTGTGATGAAAATATGTTCTGAAAAAAATCGAACTTAAGCCCTTCAAAGCATAAAATAAGGCCGACTCTTCAGCCACCTTTTTGACTGTCAGAGCCAGCCTTGATCAACTAAAGTCCGGCCAATGGGTTTGCTGCTTGTCGCCGTCGATTTTGCTCAGCGTCCGGTAGCGAAACGGAACGATTTCCTGCTCTGGCTTGCCAAGAAACTCTTTCGCCCATTCGAACGGAATCAAATCGAACTGTTCCTTGTTTTCAGCGATAAAATAGACGCCGACGACTCTTCCTTGTTGATTGAGGTCAATCGTTAAAAAAGCCGGGTAATACGTGCCGTCTTGCGCCCGCAGCACCGCTTTGGCCGTCACCCGGCCGTCTCCTTCGTCTTCCACATCCGGATTGGCGATTCGCTCCAACACTTTGATCGCCCATCCTTGTTTTTTATATCCTCCGACCAGCTTCGGCGGATTTTTCCGCAACTGCTCCAACAACGTTTGCTCGTCCATTGTCAAGCTTTTGCCTCCCTTGCGGTTTGCCTATCCACTCGTTTTATAATATATACAATACTTTTCAGAGAAATGCAAATGCCTAGAAGAGCAGCATGCAAGGACTTTCTCGATTTAGGAACCCCTATCGATGAGCAACATCCCTTGTTCATTCACCATCCTTCTAGGCAAGCAGGGGAGGCGAGCGCATCAGCGGAAGATGGCGCGAAGGCCGTCGATGTAAATCGCTCCGGCGTTTTTCCGCCCCGCTTCCGTTTCCATATAACGCACCGGCATCTCCAGCATGAGCGGAAGCGCGACATCGCTAGGCACAGCGGCCTGCACATATTTCCAACCGGTCCAATCGACATGGCGGGCAAAATCGATCCAGATGCGGCGCCCGCTTCCATCCCGCAGCTGGGCGCGCAGCCAATGGCCGCTTCCGTCTCCATACACCCACATGCCAATCGCTTGCGGCCGTTTCGAAATCCAAATCGCTTCCTCCCGACTAGCATAGACGCCGGATGTCCCTGGCATCCCGCGGAAATCGTATGAAATTTTCAGCGCCTGCTTTCCTTCTCTCACCTTCTCCATCGTCCGCTCGACCGCCGCCCCCACATAGTTGACGCCCGATGCATTCCACTTCGACTCCGTTTCAAAATCATCAAGCACTTCTTCGCTTTCCCCGTTCTCTTGCGTCTCTTTGTACACAACAAGAAGCGCATTCGCCACCGGCCGTGCGATTCCATCAGACGGTTTGTTTTCGACTTTGAGCTGCCCGTTTGGCTGGCGGACGACAAATGTCGAAGAACCGCCGCCATCGAGCGTCATCGCATCGACTGCGCCAAGCTCATGCATCAGCTTGGCCAGCTCGTTCAATGTCATTCCTTGGCTATGAGCTGGTTGACGGCCATCGACAACGACGAGCATGACGTTGCCGTTGCGGTCAATGCCGACGGCTGTACGCGGATGGACCCCTTCAATCGAAAACGACTGCACTTGGCCATCCGCCACCAACCGGTATCGGCCGCCGAGCGCTTCTTTCACCCCACTCCATTCGGGCTGGTCATACTGAAGGGAAATTTCCACCGCATCCCCTTCTTTCGCCTGCCGCAAATAGTCGCTAGCCCGGCCATGGCCCGATAGCACGAGCTCTCCAGGCTGGAGCGGTTCATCGCCTTGACCGACTACAACTTTCTTCACCGTTCCGGTGACCGTTCCATTCCCGTTCAACACCCCTTGTACATTCGTCAGCACGACTTCCGTACCAAGGGCATTCGTTTGGGTGGAAGCAGCGAAATATGGAGTGTACAAAATTAGCTGATGAGCGCGCCGCGGCTTGTTGATGCCATCGATGGGGTATGGGCTTCCTTGTCCAATTCGAACGCCAATTTGAACATCTGGGTTTCCAATCATCGGCTTCCCATCAGCGCTGATACCAAAAATCGTCCGTTCCGCCGCCGGCGTCGTATTCGTCATCACGATTTCCCCGCGGTGCACCATCAAATCGGTCGGCGAACCATCCTCTTTGAAATAATCGCCGTTCACCGCCGCCAACACCGTCCCGTCGCGGCCATCGTACCGTTTTGCCTGCTCAAGCACCGGTTCGATGCCAAGCACTTGATCATTGGACAGCGCCGTCTCAATAGCCAGCCTCTCATTCGACGTATCGATGTCAAGCTTGTACACGTGTTGCTTGCCGCGCGCGCCGACAATTTCCATTTCTTCTTTTTCTACCCCAGGCGCCACGCGCGCCGACGCCTCCTTCACCACCGTGCCGACCGCCAGCTGCCTTGCCCCATACTTCCCCGGATTGACAAGCTTCAGCTTCTCCCTCGACGGCGTTTTATACACAACATGCCCTTTGATATTGGTGACGTAATATCCACCGCCAACCCCGTATTGGCCGCCAAACGCCTCGTCATACGAATACACCCGGTACTGTTCTCCAGGCTGCAGCACGCGGACAAACGTCAGCGTCCCGTTTTCCCGTTTCCATAGATTAATAGGTTTCACGATCTGCAATTTTCCAATTTGCCCCTGCACAAGGCGCATGCCTTCCCAGTAGACGACGTTCGCCCCGGCATCCGCTTCTGTCGCTTGCAGCGCCGTCCATGCGGCCAACACCGCCCCGACCCCAATGCGGATGATGTTCTTCGCTTTTCCCACTGGTCCCCTTTTCCTCTCTTTCTATCATTTTGTTGCAATCGATTCTATTATACGACAAACTTCTACAAAAAGGGGGATCTTTTTCCATTTATCTTGTCAAAAAAATGTCCCAGCACTGCTGGGACGCTCTTGAGAAGCGAAAGGATCATCCGCGGTCACGGAGTATAAAACTCTTGAGAGTAGTAGGGTTGATTGAATGAATTGAACGCCACCCCAACGCCGAGGCGGGTAAAGTCCGGGTATAAAAGATTTTGCCGATGCCCGAGCGAGTGCATCCACGCTTCATGGACGAAAATCGCATCGTACTGGCCGTAGGCAATGTTTTCCCCTGCGACATGATAAGTGATGCCATGGCGCTTCAGGCGGTCAAACGGCGACAATCCTTGCAAGTTCGTATGAGAGAAGTAGTGATGGACCGCCATATCTTCGCTATGTTCACGGGCGGCCGCCGCCGCTTTCGCATCCCAGACAAGCGCCGGAAGCCCGTGCAAACGGCGCGCAGCATTCACCAGATCAAAAATTTGATATTCATAGGCAGCGCGCAACTCCTCCGTCGCCGTTCCGTAAAACCCGGGCTTTTCATCCTCGAGCGCCCGATTGACGACAAGCACGCCATCCACCCGGTTGTTGTTGTACCGGTCATAAAAGAAGGTGATGTAGCGGCCGTTGACAAGATAGATCCCGTATTCGTCATTTTGAATGTTGTAGACGGCATCCTTTTTTTGGATGAAGGCGAGCGGCCGGCCGTAGCGCGCTTCCACCACCGTTTTCGCCGTTCCGATGCCCGTTCCTTTTTTCGTTTGGACGATCGGTTGGTTCGTGTACATCGCCGCCACCCGATCACGGTCATAGCTCACCATCAAAAAGTTTTTGTAACCGCCCTGATCATACGCCTCCCAATATAGGCCGTAGGCGTTTTTTGTCTTCCGCTTCGCCTTGCCGTACATCGCTTCGACCTTGGCGCGCGAGTCGCCGATCGCCACCCCGTTCATCGTGACATCGGCCATGTTTGCCTTCGCCCGCTGCACGCATAAAGCAGCGGCCAACTTCTCTCTTGACGGCGTTTCATAGCGGACGCGGGCATCGTTCTTGATCCCATATCCTCGGCCGACATCAAAATAGCCGCCGCGCAACGCGTACACGCGATACACCGCACCGTTTGGCAGCGTCTTCACTGCTTTGTTCGACAACCATAGCTCTGTCCGCGCCACCACCGTCAACCGGCCGATTTGTCCGGGCTTCAGTTCAGCCCCGTCCCACCACACTTTCTCCGTTCCGACAAGCTCCCCGCAATCCTCCGCCTTGACCATTGATGAACTCGGCATCCAAAGCCATCCGGCCGCAGCCAACAGCATTCCGATTGCCACCGTCTGCACCCATTTCCTCACTTCCGCCCGCTCCTTCCTTTCTCTTTTTCTTTCATCATAGATATCTTTCCATCAAAAGAAAAGAGAAAAAAGAATGATTTCAAAGAAAAAGAGGACGCTTTGGTTGTGCAAATTTCGAAATTTCGTCAAACAAGCTTCGCGCCCACTTGGCTAAGGGCGAAATATAGGGTAAAATGGATCATATTATTCTTCCATTTTCGTGAGAGAGGAGCATACTTTATGAAGATCATGAAAAAATTTCTAACAGTCTCAGCGCTAAGCGCCGGAATCCTTCTGTCGCCATTTCACGTCCACGATGCGCAAGCAAAAGTTTGGTGGAACGGCATGGAATTGGTGCAGGGACAGATCGGCAAGTTGACCGTTTTAAAAGATACCGAGCTTTATAAGTTACAAGGAGAGAAGAAAGTTTACATAAAAACGTTAAAAGCCGGTGGAGTCTATCGCATTTACACGTTTAAACCTGGCATGTTAGGTTTAGGCGGCGGATATTATGTCGATCGCGATGCCCGGGTAAAATACGAAACGCCGTCCAAAGCAAAACTCAATCAAGTCAAAATGGAGCAACTGTTCCGTGGAGTAAAACTCGGCATGTCCACTTCCCAAGTCAAGAAGTTGGAAACCGCAAAATTTATCCTACAAGAAAATATAGACGGCGGCCAAGCCTGGGTCTATTCGACTTCTCTTTTCGGATATCATACGCTGCTCGTCTATGGATTTGAGAACGGAAAGCTTGCCTTCTACGGCTACTCGTTCGATGCCGGCCAGGAGTATACAAACGATCAGCTCACAGCGATTTACAACAATCTGAAACAACAGCTCATCACCCTATTTGGAAACCAGTATGAACAGTCCGATTCTGGCCAAGGCTACCCGCCTGCACTCGCATTTCACAAAGACGGCCTTGTGATTGCCCTTTCCTATGATGCGGACGGGTTGGCGGTTACGGTCACGAGTGAACAATAACGTGCAAAAAGCGAGGCTGTCCCATTCATTCGGACAGCCTCGCTTTCTTGCTTACTCCCCATTCACCAACTTCAACTTTTCCTTCGACGGCGTTTCGTAGCGGATGTGCGTGTCGATGTCTGTTACTTGACACTCCACACGCCTAAAGGGCGTGGGATTCTTGGGTCGTTCGCGTCCTCATCCATTTCTGGTTCGGACAACGCCCAAGTTCGGGGCTGTGTCATCAGCCCATCCCATCGGGTTAGGATGTACCCCGATGGGCGGCGCACCTGTGACCAGTGCGCTAGGTTAGGCGCTCAAACCCGAAATCGCTTTGGCGATGTTGATGGCGCCATTCAGATCGACATGAATCGTATATCCGCATTTTTGGCATTGGAAGTGGATGCCGTTTCTGTTTCCTTTATCTCGATAGCCACAACGACAAGTTTGGCTTGTGTAGGTCGGATTCACCCACTCGACCCGAATGCCCGACATTTCGGCTTTGTAAGCAATCATCGTTTGCAGCTGATGAAACGCCCATGAATGAAGATTCCGCCCCGCTTCTTTCATGGATGTTGCCCGTTTCCGAATCCCTGTCAACTCTTCCATCCGAATCACGCCAACACCGTTGGCGAGGGCAAAACGGACGATTTGACGGCTGATTTTATGGTTTCGATCCTTCATCCAGCGGGACTCTTTACGGCCGATTTTGCGAACCATATGGAGCTTCTTCGCTTGGCCCAACGTTCGCCGCAAAGCCGCATATCGTCGGCGAATGAAAGCGCATTGGCTGCCCTTGAAAAACAACGATTTCGTTCCCACGCTGGCAACGGCGATATAGCGAAGCCCAAGGTCAACCCCCATCACCTTTGTTTCGTGTCGCGGCTCCACTTCAAATGTGATCGCAACAGCCAAGTACCATTTCTTTCTCTTTTTGTAGAGCTTGGCTGCCCCTTGTTTGGCTGTTCCGTCCAACAATCGATTCAGCCATGCTTCTTGATAGGGACGCGTGACCACCGGCACACCGACTCGCTTCTCTAATGTTGGGAATGAAACGGTGTAGAACTCTCCTTTCTTTTCAACCTTTACGTTTTGATTGTTAAAGCAACACCATAATGTTCGAAACTTCTTTGTTTTCTGGTTTTTCTTTTGGGACTTCACTTCTCGAATCGTTTGATTCACGACAGCAGAAGGAAACCGTTGCGACGAAAACTCTTTAAATAGTTTGCTCGTCGCTTGATTCAGCTCGGGATGATTCAACAGCCAATTCGCAAACGCTGTATTCACTTCTGTCATCCGTTCGTACATGTCTTGTTTGACTTTCGTTGGTTTGTGCAGCTCCAGCTTTAGTGTGATGGTCGGCATGGATTCACCTCCTTATGGCGATGACAGGATACCATTTTTTTCAGAATCATTCAATATGAAGAAAACGGCTCGCTTTCATCCCACCCCTCAAGGAGAGGGCTTTCTCGCTCACGGGTCTGTAAACGAATCTCTGAATATCCATCCTGTTTAAGATGTTCGATGCCGGTTTCTATTAATTTCCTTGCAATTCCCTTTCCCCTAAATTCTTCTAACACAAACAATTCGTAGATAAATCCATATATTTTCTCAGTGAGCGGGTCTTGGCTTGCTCCGATTAAAATCCAACCCATGAGATGATTGCCTTCCGTTGCGATCAAATAATAGCTCCCTTTCTGCAATAATGGCTCAATCAGTTGTTTGACTTTTTCATCTGACGGTTTTGCCTCGCCTAATGTGCCATCGAATAATGCTTGTGGTGTGAGTGATAAAATCTTTTTGTATTCCAAATCGTTTGGTTTTCTAATTTCCATGGAGTTCTCCTCTCCCAACTATCGCACCAACATGCGCAAAAACTCTTTTTTCAACTCGACTTTCTCACTCTCAGTATACCTCATTTTGCTGAGGAGGGCAGCTGCCATCGGATTGTCATGCCGAATATAATCCCGCCAATGTTTCTTGCGCAGCTCTACGGGGAAAAAGCGAAACTGCATAGAGCCTAAGTTTTGAACGCTGTCCCGCCTACGCCTGCGGTTGGAGATAGGAAGCATCGATTCATCTCATGCTTACGCTTGCGTAGAAGCTTTCTTGATGCGGGATGATCTTTTTAGCCTATGAGAAAGGGGCAAACCATGTCTAAGACGGATAGGAAAAACAACGCTTGACAACCGCCCTGTCTTTCATATACGATGGAGATGTAATCGATTACATAACTGAGAGGACTATAACGAATGGCAAGCATAAAAGACGTGGCGAAACGGGCGAACGTATCGACGGCGACCGTATCGCGCGTGCTGCGCAACGCGGGCAACGTCACCGAAGAGACAAGGCAGCGCGTGCTCGAAGCCATTGAAGCGCTGAACTACCAGCCGAACGTGCTCGGCCGGTATTTGCGGCGGATGGAGACCGAGACGGTGCTCGTCGTCGTGCCCGATATTACGAATCCGTTTTTCTCGAAGGTGCTGCGCGGCATTGAAGCGGTCGCCCTCGAGCACGGCTATCAAGTGCTGCTTGGCGATACGCAAAACGATGTCCGGCTTGAGGAGCAGTATTTGAATTTGCTGCCGCAGCGGCAAGTCGACGGGATGATTTTTTTGACCGCCCGCATCCGCAAAGAGCTGGTGGAAGAGATGGCGCGGCAGTTTCCGATCGTCTTGGCGTGTGAGTATTTGGAAGGGGCGGACATCCCGACCGTTTCGATCGACAACATCAGCAGCGCCCGCAAGGCGACCGAACATTTGATCCGCCTCGGCCATCGCCGCATTGCCCACCTGTCCGGGCCAATGAACATCATTTTAAGCCGCGACCGGCTGCGCGGCTACCAACAGGCGCTGGCCCAGCATGAGCTTGAGGCGGACGCCGCGCTCGTGCAGGAAGGCGATTTTACCTATGAGTCCGGATATAATTTAACGTTGAAGCTGCTCGCTCTTGAGAAGCCGCCAACCGCGATTTTCGCCGCCAACGATGAGATGGCGATTGGGGCGATCAAGGCGGTTCGCCATCGAGGCGGACGCGTTCCCGACGATGTGGCTGTTGTCGGATTTGACGACATTCAAATGGCCTCGATTTTTGAACCGAGCCTCACGACGATCGCCCAGCCGATGTTTGAGATCGGGCAAAAAGCGATGGAGTTGTTGCTTGGGCTCATTGAAGGAATCGATGTCGAGCGACGTCAGCTCGTTCTTCCCGACCGGCTTGTCATCCGCGATTCGTGTGGAGGAGGGCGCTCTGCCTGAAGGGGCGGGCAGCGCTCTCCCGTCCAATGCGGGGAACGGGCGGATTTTTTTAGCATGGTGATGTAATCGATTACATCACTGCTTGGCCGTTGTTTTAGAAAACGGACGGCGAATCGGTGCAGCATATGGAACAGAGAAAACAAATGAGCGCAAGGGGGAAAAGGACATGGGAAACACGCTTCCAATCCGCCTCGGCTTGATCGGAGCCGGAGGGATTTCCAATGAACACATCAAGGCGGCGCTAAAACTTTCGGAGCGCGCTGTCTTGCAGGCGATTTGCGACGTCAATGAACAAGCGGCCGCGGAAAAAGCGAAAACGTACGGCATCCGCAACGTGTACCGCGACTACAAAGAACTGCTCGCTTCGCCTGATGTCGATGCCGTCATCATCACGGTGCCGAACTTTTTGCACGCCCAAGTGTCGGTCGACAGCTTGCGGGCCGGAAAACACGTTCTTTGCGAAAAACCGATGGTGACGAAAGCGGAAGAGGCAGACGCCATCATCCGCGCCCGCGATGAGTCGGGCAAGCAGTTTATGGTCGCGCTGAACAACCGCTTCCGCCAAGCGGCGCAGTGGCTGCATGAGCGAATCCAATCCGGTGCGTTCGGTGAGGTTTATTATGCGAAAACGGGCTGGGTGCGCCGCCGCGGCATTCCCGCATGGGGGGCATGGTTTTTTGACCGCGAGCGCTCCGGCGGCGGCCCGCTCATTGACCTGGGCGTCCATATGCTCGATGTGACGCTTTGGCTGCTCGGGAACCCGAACCCGGTCGCGGTGACCGGGAAAACGTACGCGAAGTTCGGCCCGCGCCATCAAGGGGAGTGGCCTGGGACATCGTTTGCGCCTGATGCCGCCTATACGGTCGAAGATTTCGCCTCGGCATTCATCCAGCTGGAAAACGATGCGACGGTGCTGCTTGAGACGAGCTGGGCGTCGCACATTGAAGAAGAGCGGGCATATGTCGAGTTCCTTGGCACGGAAGGCGGCGTGCGCTGGGAGTGGAATATCGCCGGCAACCGCCAAGAAGTGAAATGGTTCCGCAACGAACACGGCGTTCCGGCCGATGTCACGCTCCATTTTGATGATCAAAGCGAACGGGTGGCGCTCCTTGACCATTTCTTGACGAGCATCGCCGAGAACACGCCGCCGCTTTGCACCGCTGAACAAGGGCTTACGATCGCCAAAGTGTTAGAAGCGATTTACGCATCGTCCGACCAAGGGCGGCAAGTCCGCATCGAATGGTGAGAAACGCTCCATGAATCGCACTGGCGTCCCAACGAGTCGCGAACATGGGAAAACATTCCAAAAAACACTCCGCCTAGCCGCATACAGGCAGGCCGAAAGAACCAAGGGGGATCAACGAATGACCACACCGATCCGCGTTGTCGTCTGGAACGAATTTCGCCATGAAAAGAAAGACGAACAGGTAAGAGCGATTTATCCGGAAGGAATGCATACCGTCATCGCGAGCTACCTAGCCGAAGCTGGGTTTGACGCCGCGACCGCTGTCTTGGACGAACCGGAGCACGGCTTGACCGACGAGGTGCTCGACCGGTGCGACGTCCTCGTCTGGTGGGGGCATATCGCCCATGATGAAGTGAAAGATGAGGTTGTCGAACGCGTCCACCGCCGCGTGCTGGAAGGAATGGGGCTCATTGTCCTTCATTCCGGCCATTTCTCGAAAATTTTCAAAAAGCTGATGGGGACGACATGCAATTTGAAATGGCGCGAAGCCGATGAAAAAGAGCGTCTCTGGGTCGTCGCCCCGGGCCATCCGATCGTGGAAGGAATCGGACCGTACATCGAGCTTGAGCAGGAAGAAATGTACGGCGAGTTTTTCGACATCCCAGAGCCGGACGAAACGATTTTCATCAGCTGGTTTGAAGGCGGTGAAGTGTTCCGCAGCGGCTGCACGTTCACGCGCGGAAAAGGGAAAATTTTCTACTTCCGCCCCGGCCATGAAACGTATCCGACGTATCATCACCCGGATGTGCTGAAAGTGATCGCCAACGCCGTCCGCTGGGCCGCGCCGGTCAACCGTGGGGAAATCGTCTTTGGCAACGTCAAGCCGCTTGAGCCGATCAAAGCGAAACAAGGAGGAGTGACGCAGTGAAACCGATCAACGTCGGCATTATCGGCACGGGCTTTTCCGCTTCTTCCCATATTGAGGCGCTCCGCCGCCTGCCGTTTGTGAACATTGTCGCCATTGCCTCAAGCAGCCAAGAAAAAGCGGAGGAAGCCGCGCGCCGGTTCGGGATTCCGAAAGCATACGGCGACTACCGCGCCTTAATTGACGACCCGGACGTCGAAGCCGTTCACAACTGCACGCGCAACGTTTCGCATTTTCCCATCAACAAGGAGGTGCTTGAGGCGGGAAAACATTTATTGTCGGAAAAGCCGCTCGCCATGGACAGCGAACAGTCGGCGGAATTGAAGCGGCTCGCTGAACAAAGCGAAAGCCTTAGCGCGGTCTGCTTCAACTACCGCCACTACCCGCTCGTTGTCGAGGCGAAAGAGCGGCTTGCCCGTGAGGCGAAGCGCGTCCATTTCGTGTACGGCGGCTATGTGCAAGACTGGCTCTTGTATGACACCGACTACAACTGGCGGCTTGAGCCGGCGCAAAACGGCCCGTCGCGCGCCATCGCCGACATCGGTTCGCACTGGTGCGACACGGTTCAGTATGTGCTCGGCAAAAACATTGTGGAAGTGTTCGCCGACTTGCGCACCGTCCATCCGGTTCGCTACAAGCCGAAACAGGAAGGGAGCACGTTTACATCCGGCAGCAACCAAGACGCCGAGCCCGTCCACATTGACACGGAAGACGGCGGCAGCGTGCTCGTCCATTTTGACGACGGCACCCATGGGGCGTTTACGATTTCCCAAGTGAGCGCTGGCCGGAAAAACCGGCTCTATTTTGAAATCGCCGCCGATGAGATGACGCTCGCCTGGGACCAAGAGCACCCGAACCGCCTCTGGGTCGGGCGCCGCAACGGCCCGAACGAAGAAATCGTCCGCGACCCAGCGCTCTTGTCGCCGCAAGCCGCCGCTTACGCCCATTATCCGGGCGGCCATGAGGAAGGCTGGCCGGACGGGCTGAAAAACCTGTTCCGTGATTTTTACAGCGCCATCATCCGGAAACAACGCGGCGAGGCGCTCGGGGAACTGCCGTTTGCGACGATCGCCGACGGCCACCATACGATGAGGATCGTCGACGCCATTTTGGAAAGCCATCGCACCAAACGGTGGGTGCGGGTGGCGGAATAAGCGGCGGGATGCCGAACGTGCAGGCGTTCGTTCGATCAACTCGTCCGACGAGAAACAAAAACAGAGCGGCACGGCGGCCGTCTGGCCGTTGCGCGCCGCCAAAAGGGGGAGAATGACAAAATGAAAGTAGGCGTATTTACCGTTTTGTATCAACAGCTGCCGTTTGAGGAAATGCTTGACAAAGTCGCCGCCATGGGCATTGAGGCCGTTGAGCTTGGCACCGGCAATTACCCGGGCAACGCCCATTGCGATCCCGACGCGCTTTTGGACCAGCCGGAAAAAATCAAAGCTCTGAAAAAAGCCGTCGCCGACCGCGGCCTTGTGATCAGCGCCTTAAGCTGCCATGGCAACCCGCTTCATCCGGACAAAGCGTTCGCGAAACAGTCGCATGATACATGGCGGAAAACGGTCAGGCTCGCTGAGCAGCTTGAAGTCCCGGTCATCAACGCCTTCTCCGGCTGCCCGGGCGACCATCCCGGCGCCAAATACCCGAACTGGGTCACGTGCTCTTGGCCGCCGGATTACTTGGAAATTTTAAAATGGCAATGGGAAGAAGTCGTCATCCCGTACTGGCGCGAAGAAGCAGCGTTCGCCAAGGAGCACGGCATCACGCAAATCGCCTTTGAAATGCATCCGGGCTTCGTCGTCTACAACCCGGAAACGCTCCTCAAACTGCGCGAACACGTCGGTGAAGCGATCGGCGCCAACTTTGACCCGAGCCACCTGCTTTGGCAAGGCATCGACCCGGTTGAGGCGATCAAACTGCTCGGCCGCGAAAAAGCGATTTTCCACGTCCATGCGAAAGACACGTACTTAGACGAAGCGAACATCCGCAAAAACGGTGTGCTCGATACGAAACATTACAGCCAAATCCTTGACCGCTCGTGGGTGTTCCGCACCGTCGGCTACGGGCAAAGCGAAAAAATGTGGCGCGACATCGTCAGCGCCCTGCGCGCCGTCGGCTACGACTACGTGCTGTCAATCGAACACGAAGATATGCTCGCTTCGATCGATGAAGGGCTGTCAAAGGCCGTCGCCCTCTTGAAAAAGGTGTTGTTCAAAGAAGAACTGCCGGAGATGTGGTGGGCTTAAAAAAGAAGGCGGCAAGGAGACCGAGGCGCTCTTTGCCGCCTGTATGCTTGCTTTGACATCTGCCGCCAAGAGGATCTCACGTTTTCGCCATAGGGGCTTCATGCGGACATTCGTCCGACCGCAAACAGTTTCTTTTGGAAAGCCAACGTTGTCTCTTGTCCGTTCGGGCGCTTCCGTGACGAAGCGGTCATGAACGCCAGCGGACGGACTCTTCCCAGCGGTTGATCAGCTTCATCAGCATCCGAATGGAAAACGACAGAAGAAAGATCGTGACAAACGAATGCATCCATGTCCACGTATGGTACGTGATCAAATTTGTATACTTTTCATAAAGAACTTCTATGAACGTCAAAGCGGCTGTATACAAGGCGCATTGTCCGACAATGCCGAAAAAGCTCGAATGGTACGACGTTCGATAAAAATACACGCACATGATCGGATACAGAAAGTATTCAAACAAGATGCTCGTGTCGAAGTATTGCCCCAAAAACCTCACGGGATAGTCGAGCAAATGCTTTTCGACCACAATGACACCGAAAAAGGTGGAAAAATAAGCTTTCAATAAAAACACGAGAATCACGTCTTTAATGGGCGGTTTGCGCAAGCTGAAAACCAATAGGATGAGGCCCAGCACCAGCAACACCCATAAGTGGATTCGATCCATGTCTTCATCCTCTCCTGTCAGGGGTTCTGTTGTCCAGCCTGTGCTGTGCGGCCGATGAGAACGTCATAGATCCACCGGGTGTTTGATCAGGCATGGGTGCAAGCGCAGCTGTAGAACGATTCATGTAGGGCGGCCCAGGGCGCAACAGTCTTTTACATAGCGCGCGCCGTCTGGCTGCGGATGCGCCCCTTCAGCAACAGAAGTCGATGCCCGTCCACCGTCAAATCGATCATCGCCCCGTTCAATATGTCTTCGCCTGATTTCCGCCCGTTCGCCTGCAAATACTTCACCCGATACCATTTTCGTCCATATTCAAAATAGAGATACTGTCCGCGCTGGAAATCGATCCAAAACTTCACCGCCTCGCCGTTCACGGTCTTCCATACATACCCCCAAGCCCGGTCTTGGCGGATCGGCGCCATTTTCGGGCGCGCGGAATTGATGGCTTCTTGACACTCCGCACGGCTAAAGCCATGGGATTCTTGGGTCGTTCGCGTCCTCATCCATTTCTGGTTCGGACCACGCCCAAGTTCAGGGGTGTGTCATCACCCCGTCCCATCGGGTTAGAATGTACCCCGATGGGCGGCGCACCTGTGACCAGTGCGCTAGGCGCTCAAGCCCGAAATCGCTTTGGCGATGTTGATGGCGCCATTTAAGTCGGCGTGGATGGTGTATCCGCACTTTTGGCATCGGAAGCGGATGCCGTTTCGGTTCGCTTTCTCTCGATAACCACATTTACACGTTTGGCTCGTGTAGGTCGGCTTCACCCACTCGACCCGAATGCCCGCCATTTCCGCTTTATAGGCGATCATCGTTTGCAGTTGATGAAACGCCCAAGCATGAAGGCTTCGCCCCGCTTCTTTGGGCGATGCCGCCCGTTTCCGAATGCCCGTCAAATCTTCCATCCGAATCACGCCAACACCGTTGGCGAGCGCAAAGTTGACGATTTGACGGCTGATTTTGTGGTTGACATCCTTCATCCAACGGGATTCTTTACGCCCGATTTTGCGAATCATATGGAGCTTCTTCGCTTTGCCCAACGTTCGCCGCAAAGCCGCATATCGTCGGCGTACAAAGGCGCATTGGTTCCCTTTGAAAAACAGTGATTTCGTTCCCACGCTGGCCACAGCGATATAGCGAAGCCCAACGTCAACGCCCATCACCTTTGTTTCGTGCCGCGGCTTCACGTCAAAGGTGATCGCGATCGCCAAGTACCATTTCTTTCTCTTTTTGTAGAGCTTGGCGGCCCCTTGTTTGGCGGTTCCGTTAAGCAGCCGATTCAGCCATGCTTCTTGATAGGGGTGCGTGACGACCGGCACGCCAATTCGCTTCTCCAGTGTAGGGAAGGAAACCGTGTAGAACGCTCCTTTCTTTTCCACCTTCACGTTTTGATTGTTAAAGCAACACCAGAATGTTCGAAACTTCTTTGTTTTCTGGTTTTTCTTTTGGGACTTCACTTCTCGAATCGTTTGATTCACGACGGCGGAAGGAAACCGCTGCGACGAAAACTCTTTAAAAATTTTGCTCGTCGCTTGATTCAGTTCTGGATGATCCAACAGCCAATTCGCAAACTCTGTATTCACTTCTGTCATCCGTTCATACATTTCCTGTTTGACTTTCGTTGGGTTGTGCAGTTCCAGCCTTAGTGTGATCGTCGGCATGGGTTCACCCCCTTTTCTTTTGAGATTCCACATAATGTTTGATGGTTTCGCTTGATCCATTCCCTGCTGTACTCACGAAGAAAGAGCGTGTCCAAAGACTAGGCAAATGAGATAAGTGTTGAAATTCCTGCCTTAATCGTCTGGGAGTCACTCCTTTCACTCTTGCCATCATATCTGATGGAGAATCAGAAGGGAGGCCATTCAAGAACAAACGACAACGATCAGGCATCACTTCCATCGCAAGGATGACCCCATCATTCTCTTGGCAAATTTCTCTACTAACTGCTTGAATCGCTCTTCCACTCTGCCTACTAACACCTTTCTTCGATAACGCGGACAGAAAACAAAATGATAGTAAATCAACGATACAGTTGTTTTCGTTCTTCGATATTCTTGTTCCATATTATAGATCGTATCAGTTTTAATGATTATACTACAACATCTAAAGAGAAAGATGGTGGCTCTAAGCAATCCTCTTAAGGGATTACCGAGCAATGCCGTCTTTCATCCCTCGATTGAAACCGTGGGCTTTCAGACGGCATTTTCTGTAATACAGGCGGTGTTTGATGTCAAACAGCACCATCCTATTCGCCTCCTTTTGGACAACTATACTATATGTATAGCGCCAACTAGGAGAAATAGACATGCCAGCTCACCCGTTTTCTTTCAGCAGCCGTCCCGCCATCACCCGAACCGCGAGCGTCACGACAAACATCGAGACGAATGAATATCCCCACTTCCACGTATGGTATTCGATCAGGTCGGTGTGCCGCTCCAACAGGATCTCGACCGCCGTCATCCCCCCTGTATAAGCGGCGCACTGCATCCATATCCCCTTCCAGCCCGAGCGGCGCGATGTCCCGTAAACGTACACACTGACAACAGGGTAAAGCAAGTATTCAAAGATCACGCTGTCGTTCGTATAATCTGGAAACAGCCGCACCGGATAGGCAAGCATTCCCGCCCCGCTGACGATCAGGCCTGCCAAACTGGAAATATACGCATTCAGCAAAAACGAAAGCCATACTTCCCTTGGTGAAAGAAAGCGGAAGCTGAGCCCCAGCAAACCGATGCCCACCGCAGCAAGCAGCCAAAGGATCGAGTGTTCCATCATAGCCCCCAAGCGCGAATTATGTCGATTTTTCTTAGTATGGGATGAAAGAGGGGGGAGTATGTGAAATTTTTGGTGTTTTCATTTTGCAACAGGCAATAGGCCTTAGAAACGGCGGTCTTCTGTGTGTTCTTTCCTATGAAAAAAAGGCGAAATTTTGTAAAATGGTAGTATAGTTTTGTAAATGGAGGAATGGACATGCCGATGTACAACAAACTCGTTCGCGACCGCATTCCAACCATTATTGAACAAGCGGGAAAAACGTTTACAACCCGCATACTTGACGATGAAGAGTATAGGAAAGAACTGCAGAAAAAAGCGTTTGAGGAGCTTGAGGAATACGTCCAAGCGGAAACGGATGAGGCGGCTCTTGAAGAGCTCGCAGACGTGTTGGAAATTATCCATGCTTTGGCTGAATGCCATGGCGCTTCGATCGAGCAAGTGGAACAAATCCGCGCCAAAAAGGCAGAGAAGCGCGGTGGTTTTCGAGACAAAATTTTTTTGATCGAGGTTCACGATGAGTAAGGTGGAGTTGATTTCCAGACGTCTTCTCGACAAGTTGCAGGAACAGATGAGCCGCTCGTCGACGATATACATACTGACATCGTTTGCCATGAAGTCCGGGGTTCGCTTATTGAAGGACAGTTTGCGGGCAGCTGCAGAGCGGGGGGCGGATATCAAAATTTGCGTTGGTGATTACTTGTTTGTCACTCAGCCAGAGGCGCTGCGCGAGCTCATATCCATCCACCCGGACATCGAGGTCCGCTTGTATCGGAGTGAGGGAATTTCCTTTCATCCGAAAGCGTACCTATTTGAAGATACAGAAGGCGGCTACTTCATTGTCGGTTCTTCCAACTTGTCCCGTTCGGCGCTCACTGACGGTGTCGAATGGAACCTTGGGCTGGATAAGAGCGTTGATGAGGATGTATTTGCCGAAGCAATGGAGCAGTTTTTAAAGCTGTTTTACGCTCCGGAAACCGTGCCGGTCAATGCCGAAACGGCCGCTGACTATGAAAAGCAGCATCAAGACTATCATCAGCGGCACCCCAATTTAGCCCGCATATGGGCGGAGAATGAAGAAATCGAGTTGATGCTTCCGACGGAAACGGAGAAGAAGCAAGAGGGAGAGACGGCGGACAAGGTTGATGTTGTCCATGAAACGGCGGCGCCATATGGAACGATCCAGCCGCGCTTTGCCCAAGTTGAGGCGTTGGAGCGGTTGGAAGCTGCCTATGAAGAAGGGTACGACAAAGCGATGGTTGTCATGGCGACCGGGCTGGGAAAAACATACTTGGCCGCTTTTTTTGCCCGCCGTTTTTCGCGGGTGCTGTTTATCGCCCATCGCGAAGAAATTCTTCGCCAGGCGAAGCAGTCGTTTGAACGCGTGATTCCTGATCGAACAGCAGGACTGTACGATGGCAATCAAAAAGAAGGAAATGCCGACATGGTGTTTGCCTCGATCTTTACACTAAGCATGAAAAAACATTTGCATTCGTTTCGTCCCGACGCATTTGACTTGATCATTGTCGACGAGTTCCACCATGCGGCAGCCCGCTCGTACGAACGCGTCCTTTGTTATTTTCAGCCGAAATTTTTGCTTGGCATCACTGCTACTCCAGATCGGAGCGACAACAAAGACGTATACGCCCTTTGCGACGGAAATGTCGCGTATCGCATCGATTTTATCGAAGCGGTGCAGCGCGGTTGGTTGGCTCCCTTCCATTATTACGGGGTCTACGACGACACAGACTATTCGCAAATCAAGTGGCTTGGCAATCGCTATGATGAGGAAGAACTGCTTCAAGTGCAGCTTCGCGAGGAGATGGTGGAGAAGATTTTGCGAGCGTGGGAGAAGTATAAGAAAACAAGGACGCTTGTCTTTTGTTCATCGATCAGGCAAGCTGATTTTCTGTCCGAATATTTCCAGCGTCACGGCTACCGGACGGTCAGTCTCCATTCGAAGCAGACGGCTATTTCGCGCAAGCAGGCCATTGCCATGTTGGAACGCCGTGAACTGGACGCCATTTTCACCGTCGACTTGTTCAATGAAGGGGTCGATATTCCTTCTGTCGATACACTTTTGTTCGTGCGGCCGACGGAATCGCTGACCGTCTTCATCCAGCAAGTCGGGCGCGGGCTGCGGCTGTACAAAGGCAAGGATTATTGCGTGATTATTGATTTAATCGGAAACTACCGGAATGCGGATGTCAAACTGCGCCTGTTTGATACACAGCGGGGCGAAACGAAGAAAAAGGCGCGGGAATCCGTTGTGCCAACGGTTCCGGAAACGTGCGAACTGCATCTCGATGTTCAAGCCATCCATCTTCTCGAAGAGATGCAGAAAAAACGCCAACCGCGCAAAGAACGGCTGCTTGCTGATTATCGGGAGCTGAAACAGGAGCTTGGCAGACGGCCGACGTATTTGGAACTGCATCTCCAAGGCCGAAGTGAAGCGGCGGAGTACAAACAAGAGTTCGGATCTTATGTCGCCTTTTTATATTGGGCGGGGGAGTTGTCGGAGCTGGAAAAGGAAGTGTTTCTAAAACACGAGCCGTGGCTTGTTGAAATGGAACGTACGGTGATGTCAAAAAGCTACAAAATGGTTGTTCTAAAAGCCATGCTTGAACGTGGACCGTCCGGATGGCACCAACCAATTACACCGCAGGAGGCTGCCCCGTTTTTCCATCGGTATTTAACGGAAAAAGAATACCGAAAGCGCATCGATTTTTCCGACGGAGAAACGAAGCGCCTCTGGGAATATGACCAGGAAAAGGTGAGCCGGTTGATCGCCCGCATGCCGATGACGAAATGGAGCGGCAGTTCGAATGGGCTGATTTCCTTTGCAAATAACGTTTTTGCGCTCCAATTTGCCATTGAGAACGAGCATGAAGAAATATTGCACAACTGGACAAAAGAGATTTGCGAGTATCGGTTGCATGTGTATTTTGAAAGGAAGGGGGGATGAGAAAACTCCTCTCTTTTTTATGGTAGTTTACGGTGATTGCAAGAAAATACTGTCGGGCATCAGATTCGGGCAAGTTAGGCGGCCAGGCATGGATATGATTTATGATTTAGTATAGAAACGATGAGAAAAGAGCGGCTTAGGTTACTCGATAGAGGGACTGTTATCGTTTATTACTGATCCATTTTTGGTGGTTGATGCGAAGGAAAATATTATTCACGTAAACTCTGCAGCAGAACGATGGATAAAGAAATTAGACTTAGAAATGCTAATGAGGTATTCTTTGGCGCACGTGTATCGGGGAACGTGATTTTGGGATAGAAACTAATACCCTTAATCGGAGATCGTGATATTGAATAACCAAGGAGGGAGATTGCGATGACTTTCGCCGCACCAATGAGCTCCAAAGAAGCACGGCAAATGATTCGGAACAATGAATGGGTGAAACCGACAGCGGGTGTCGCAAACGGCTATACACAGGCTAATTTAGTTGTGCTGCCGAAGGAGTTGGCGTTTGAATTTCTTCTGTTTTGCCAGCGCAATCCGAAACCTTGTCCGGTATTAGATGTGACCGAGCCGGGATCATGGGAGCCAAGCATGGTGGCGCCAGGAGCAGATTTGCGTGTAGACTTGCCGAAATATAGGGTTTATCGAAATGGCGAACTGACAGAGGAGCGGACGGATATCATCGATCTTTGGGATAAGGACATGGTCGGCTTTCTGCTCGGGTGCAGCTTTACGTTTGAACATGCCCTGGTGAACAATGGCATCCCGGTTCGCCACATTCAAGAAAATTGCAATGTCCCGATGTATAAAACGAATATCCCGTGTGTAAAAGCGGGAAGATTTGAAGGGCCGATGGTTGTAAGCATGCGCCCGATTCCCCATAAGGATGTTGTCAGGGCGGTTCAAGTCACGAGCCGCTTCCCGTCTGTTCATGGTGCCCCTATTCATATTGGCGACCCGAAACTTATAGGGATTCATGATATTTATAAGCCTGATTTTGGGGATCCGGTCACCATCCGTGAGGGGGAAACCCCGGTATTTTGGGCCTGTGGGGTCACCCCTCAAGCGGTTGCTATGGAAGTAAAGCCGGATATCATGATTACGCATGCCCCAGGACATATGTTTATTACCGATCTGCGCGATGAGCAGCTTGGGGTTTTATAAGCCGAACTGCCTGCTCTGGTTGGTGAATATCCGAAGTAGGAAGCTGTGAGGGTGCGGCTGCACGATGGCTTTGCAGCAGCACCTGCTCACCCCACTAGCGGTGAATGCTTCGCGTATGGTTATGCGGTGGACCATTCCTTTTTTAATGTTTTGAAAAATAAAAATTATTGATTGACTTGCTTGCCAAAACGGTTTATGCTAATTTTATGACTTTCAGAAAGCAGAGGAGAGATGAGCCATGAGTGTAGTCCAGGAAACGAAAGGCTATTTCGGCGAATTCGGCGGCAGCTTCGTTCCGGATGAATTGCAGGAAGTGCTTGATTATTTGGAGGAGCAGTTTCTGAAATATAAAGATGACCCGGAATTCAATGAGGAGTTTCGAACCTATTTGCGGGAGTATGTCGGCCGTGAGAGTCCGCTGACGTTTGCGGCGCGGTTGACGGAGCGGCTCGGCGGGGCGAAGATTTATTTGAAACGTGAGGATTTAAACCATACCGGTTCGCATAAAATCAACAACGTGATTGGGCAAATTTTATTGGCGAAGCGGATGGGCGCGAAGCGGGTCATTGCGGAGACAGGCGCAGGCCAGCACGGGGTGGCGACCGCTACCGCATGCGCCATGTTTGGCATCGATTGTACCATTTATATGGGAGAAGAAGATACGAAGCGCCAGGCGCTCAATGTGTTCCGCATGGAGCTGTTAGGGGCGAAAGTCGTGTCGGTCTCGAAAGGTCAAGGACGATTGAAGGATGCCGTGGACGAGGCGCTGAACGATCTTGTGCAAAACTATAAGACTACATTTTACTTGCTTGGTTCGGCGGTTGGTCCGCATCCGTACCCGTCGATGGTGAAACATTTTCAGTCGGTTATTAGCGAAGAGAGCAAGCGGCAGATTGTAGAGAAGGAAGGACGTCTTCCGGATGCGGTAGTGGCCTGCGTCGGCGGGGGAAGCAACGCCATCGGGGCGTTCGCCCACTACTTGGATGAACCGAGCGTGCGGCTCATCGGTGTCGAGCCGGAGAAGGCAGCGACGCTAACGAAGGGCGTTCCGGCCGTGTTGCATGGATTCAAGTGTTTGGTGCTCCTTGATGAAAATGGAAACCCGCAGCCGACATACTCGATTGCCGCCGGGCTTGATTACCCGGGCATTGGTCCGGAACATAGCTACTTGAAAGTGTCCGGGCGGGCTGAGTATTATACGGTCACGAACGAAGAAGTGCTTGAGGCGTTTCAACTGCTGTCTAAAACAGAAGGAATCATCCCAGCTCTCGAGAGCGCCCATGCGGTGGCGTACGCTATCAAGCTTGCGCCGACGTTAAGCAAAGACCAAATCATCATTGTGAATTTGTCGGGGCGCGGGGATAAGGATGTTGAGCAAGTGTTTTCCATGTTGCAATCGTGAAGAAAGCAGGCGGTTGTTCACGACGGTGTTCGCGTGAAGCCGCCTGCTTATTTGTAATCATCTTCCGCCGAGAAAATCTCGCTTTTACCCGTAAATGTAAGTCGGGATGAATCCGGGCTTCCTTTGCGAATCTCCCTATTGCCCCCAATGGGCAAAAAGTATACAATGGATGTAAATAGAACAAACGTTCTTTTTGAGGAGGGAGGGCTATGCACAAAGCCTATCGCTTTCGGCTGTATCCCACCCGAACACAGGCAAAACTCCTCAACGAGACGATTGGGTGCTGCCGATTTGTGTACAATCACTTTTTGGCCGAGTGGAAGGAGACGTATGAAACCACGGGAAAAGGACTCGGCTACAACGAGTGTTCCAAACGATTGACAGCTTTGAAGAAAACCCTTCCATGGCTGAAAACCCCTGATTCAACCGCCTTGCAAAACGCACTGCAGCAGTTGGCCGAGGCGTTTGACCGGTTCTTCGAGGGAACGGCGAACGCTCCCCGCTTCAAAAGCAAAAAACACCCGAACCAATCGTACACCGCCCAGTGCAACTACCCAAAGAACGGACGCCCTACGATCGAAGTGGACGGCCATCGGTTGAAACTTCCCAAGCTCGGATGGGTGAAGTTCGCCAAAAGCCGCGAGGTGGAAGGCCGCATTCTCTCCGCCACGATTCGTCGAAATCGAGCGGGGAAGTATTTCGTCTCCATTCTCGTGGAAACGGATATTCCCCCATTGCCCCAAACCGACAAGAAAGTGGGCGTCGATTTGGGGTTGAAACAGATCGTAGTGCTTTCCACAGGCGAAACGATCGAACACCCCCGGTATTGGCGCCGGTATGAAGAAAAGCTCGCCTACTGGCAGCGGGTGATGGCTCGTCGAAAGCCAGGCGGTTCGAACTGGGAGAAAGCCCGTTTGAAAGTGGCCAAGCTTCATGAAAAAATCTCCAACTGCCGGAACGATTTCCTGCACAAACTGTCCACCCGCCTCATCCGCGAAAACCAAGTGGTGTGCGTGGAGGACTTGCGTGTTAGGAACATGCAAAAGAATCGCAAGCTGGCTAAATCCATTTCCGATTCCGCGTGGGGGAGTTTTCTTCGCATGCTCGAGTATAAAGCGACATGGTACGGGCGGACGGTGGTTCGTGTTGCGAGCACGTTTCCCTCGAGTCAATTGTGCTCGTGCTGCGGGCATCGGCACGTCGAGGTGAAATCGCTTGGCATTCGCGAGTGGGTGTGCCCCGCCTGCGGAGCCGAACATGACCGGGACCATAACGCTGCCCGGAATATTCTAAATGAAGGGCTTCGACTGCTGTCGTTGTAGGGCGGCTGAACCGTGGGACGCACGGGGATGGCTTGGCGGACATCCTGCCGCGGGGCGGGTGTTCCCAAGAATCTCCCACCTCGAAATGCGGGCGGGAGAGCGTTCAACTGAACGGAGAGGGATTATAAGGCCGCTTGTTTGCAGCGGCCTTAGTTGAGCGCTTCAATGAGCCGCAGCCTTGGTATCACAGTGAGGCGCTAACTAATCGCCACTCCTGCGCTCGCATATCCCGTGACGGAAGCGGCGATTGAAAGGCCGGAAGTGGTGATGAAAAACGCCATGAGCAGCCGGTCGCCAGTATTGACAGGCACGTTTAATCCTGTGATGATGCCGCTGGCGTTTTGGGCTAGGGAGATGGGAAAGGTGATTGATGGCGTTAATGTAATGAGCGTGCCTGGAATAGGCGAAAATACGTTGCTGGATGGAGAAGTGGCGATATACAATTGAGCGCGGATCGTAGCTGTTCCTAAAAGCGCTGTGCCTGTTGTAGCGGAAAAATTGGCTGCGACAGCAGTAATGATTCCTGAACGCGGGATGGTAAAGGAAAAATTCGATGTGCCGCCAAGGTTTATCGTTCCTCCCACTAAACTGATGCTTGAAGCAGCGTTTCCAAATCCGATCAAACTTGTGGTGTCGGCCAACCCGGCTATAGTGGCGGTCAAGACAACCGTTGTTCCTGAAGCGAATGGAATGATGGCTCCTGCTCCAGCCGGTCCCGTCGGCCCTGTGGGTCCTTGAGGTCCTGTGGGTCCAGTCGGCCCTGTAGGTCCTTGAGGTCCTGTGGGTCCGGTCGGCCCTGTAGGTCCTTGAGGTCCTGTGGGTCCTTGAGGTCCGATGGGTCCCGTGGGTCCTTGAGGTCCAGTCGGTCCTGTAGGCCCTGTGGGTCCTTGAGGTCCTGTGGGTCCGGTCGGTCCTGTAGGTCCTTGAGGTCCGATGGGTCCCGTGGGTCCTTGAGGTCCGATGGGTCCCGTGGGTCCTTGAGGTCCAGTCGGTCCTGTAGGCCCTGTGGGTCCCGTGGGTCCTGTTGGTCCGGTATAGATTTTTACAATCGGCGGCCATGTTCCGCATAAAGGGGAAAGACATTTTACTCGAATAGGACGTCGGTCAGACAAGCGGCATAACCTCCCTTCATCACGATTCATCGGTTTGGTGGAACGTGCTTTCGGCGGCGAGAATGGATTGCAGCAAACATTCGTTGTGCAAAACCGCGGGATGATGAGGAACGTATTGTTTGGCTTTTTCGTTATGTTGGTATGCTAACTCGTACTCGCCCATGTAAAAGTAACATACACAAAGCTGCAAGTGGGGAAGCCAAGTCCAGCAAGCATGATGAACAAATCCCCAGCTGTCGGAAGGCATTGTGAGTTGAGTGGCTAAATGGTACCAAAAGGCGGCAAGACGATATTGCTTGCGCTGAAGGAAGTAATAGCCCAGCCGGCAGCAGCATTCAGCCCGAGGGGTATCGTATTCGAACGATCGGAGCGCATATCGCAATGCCTGTTCTTCATCACCAAGCGCATCAAAACAATCCGCTACCTTTCCGCAGGCGGCGATGCAATCTTCCACCCACCCTTTTTTTGTCTGCAAAAACTGTTCATAATACTGAATGGCCCGCTCGTATTGTTGATGGTCGAACAGTTCGTTGGCAAAGTAAAACAGATCTCTTGGGGAAAATTCTTTTCCTTGTGCCAACTGTTTCTCATAGATTTGCAAATTTCGATCTGAAGCGCAGCGATTGGGTTGATGAATAATGGTAATATCGCTGTTGAGAATCGTTCCCCATACTTCTAGATATTCATGAACCATCCCATGCCATCGGAAGCCGTTGGATCGTTTGACGAGACGATTTCGGCGGACGCTCGAGATCGTCTTTCCATATTCATCTTGGGCAAGGCTGTAAATCATGGTGACGGAGTCGATGTCAGAAGAAAGGGTGCGCTTCAATGTGAGAAATTTGGTCTGCTCTTCTGCCGGCAAGATGTCGTCTGCGTCCAGCCAAAAAATATAGTCCATGGTGGCGTGGGAAAAGGAGAAGTTTCGCGCCGCCGAGAAATCATCGCTCCAAGGAAAGTCGATGACTCGTGCGGTGTAGGAGCGGGCGATTTCTTTCGTGCGATCCGTTGATCCTGTATCCACAATCACGATTTCGTCTACGAGATGTTGGACGCTGTCCAAACAGCGGGCAAGGACGTCTTCTTCATTTTTGACGATCATGCAAAGACTGATGGTGATCAATTTCCTTGCACCTTCCTTTCGGCCATGTTGCTGTTTCACTATATGCATCATGCGGGAACGTGCTTATGCCAATGCCGCATGGCGCTGTGAAAATCGAGGAAAAAGGGCGGAGTGAAGAAAATCCCTTCATCCCCGCAATCAATGGGGGATGAAGGGACTGATTTGCTTCGCGGTTGACCTTAGTTGTGAATGAGCGCCCTGCTGTAAGGCGGTGCTCCCGTAATCCTCTTGCTTTGAAACGCCAGCCTCAATCGGGAGGGGTTACACCGCTTCAACAGGAATAAATTCCCATTTATTTACATCAAATAATCCTTGGTCGGTCAGCTTGAGCTCTGGGATGACCGGCAAGGCGAGGAAGGACAATGTGATGAATGGGTTGAACGAGCCATTGGCGCCGATGGCTTTAAGGGCTTTGTCAATCTGCTTCAATCCGCTTAGCACCTCGGTATAGTCTTTTCTTGTCATTAGACCGCCGATCTCAAGCGGCAGGCTGGCAAGCACCGCTCCGTCTTTGATGACCGCCAAGCCGCCGTGCTGCTCGCGGAGCTGTTCGATGGCGGCGGCGAGGTCGCGATCGTTTGTTCCGGCGGCGATGATATGGTGTGAGTCGTGCGCGATCGAAGAAGCGATGGCGCCTGCCTTGAATCCGAAGCCGCGGACGATGCCAAGGCCGATGCCGAGGCCGCGATGGCGTTCGACGACAACAAGCTTCAGCAAATCCCGCTCGATCGACGGGCAGAAAGCCCCTTCCTGGACATCAACGTCCGTGATGAGGTGGTTCGTATGCAAATGGTTCGGGATGATCTCGATGACATGGGCTTTCGTTCCTCTTTTCATCGGGATGCGAAGATCGGTTTCGTCCACTGCTTGGCAACGGATGGAGTGAAGCAATGGCTGTTCAAGGCTTTCTGCCGATCGTTCGGCCGGAAACACCGTCTGTCCATGTTGGGCCACTAGTCTTCCCGCTTTGAAGACGTGGGTGATGTTCAATATTTCCAAATCGTCAACGAACAAAAAGTCGGCGTCATATCCTGGAGCGACAGCGCCTTTTGTCGGCAAACGGTAGCACTCGGCGGCGTTTAATGTGGCCATTTGGATCGAAAGAAGCGGGTCGAGCCCAGCGCGAATGGCAAGGCGCACGTTATGGTCGACGCTGCCTTCGAACCATAAGTCGTCGAGATGTTTATCGTCCGTGCAAAACAGAAAGCGGCGCGCGTTGTGCTCATGGACGGCAGGAAGAAGTTTTTCGAGGTCTTTGGCGACCGAGCCTTGGCGAATGAGCACGTACATGCCGCGGCGAATGCGTTCAAGCGCTTCGTCGGCGGTGACGCATTCATGGTCCGTATGGATGCGGGCGCTTCGGTAGACGTTGACGGCGTCGGCGTCAAGGCCCGCCAAATGGCCGTCGATCAGGCGGTTGGCGTTTGCCGCGAGCGCCAGTTTGTCGAGCATCGACGGGTGTTGTTCCCTTAATGACGGATAGTCCATCACTTCCGCCAATCCGAGAACGCGTTCATCGTTGAAAAACGGCGCTAGGTCCGCTGCGGTTAAGACGGCGCCGGCATGTTCAAACGAGGCGGCCGGCACGCACGATGGCAACATGATATACACATCGAGCGGCGTCTGTTTCGCATCATCGAGCATAAACTGGATGCCGCGGATGCCGGCGACGTTCGCGATTTCGTGTGGATCGGCGATCACCGTGGTGACCCCATGCGGGAGAACGACGCGGGCGAATTCGCTCGGGGGCACCATCGATGATTCAATATGCACATGTCCGTCAATCAGTCCAGGACAAATATAGCGGCCTTCGGCGTCAATCGTTTCTTTGCCTTCATAGCGGCCAATGCCGACGATCATCCCCTCAGCAATGGCGAGATCCCCTTCGATGACTTCGTGCGTAAACACGTTGACGATTTTCCCGTTTTTGATGACGAGATCGGCTTTCGTTTGTTTTGCGGCGGCGGCGATTTTCTTCTGTAATGTCGAATGCATGCGGCTCATTCTCCTCTCTTCATGATGTGAATCGCGATGCCAGTGGAAATTGGCTTCATTGTACTGAGCTAGACGGCAAGTTGTCAACCGCTTTGGTTCGTTTTTTGACATATGTATGGCACTGCTGTTTTCACACTCTTTATAACGTAACAATGTTATGTTACATTGGTGGTGGTGAAGGAGGTGAGCGGCTCATGGAACAAGAATTGATTTCGAAAAAAGAACTGCTCGAGCTGACTGGCATTTCGTACGGCCAGCTGTATCGATGGAAGCGGAAAAAGCTCATTCCGGAAGAATGGTTTATTCGCAAATCGACATTCACAGGGCAAGAGACGTTTTTCCCGAAAGAAAAAATCTTGGCGCGCATTGAGAAAATCAAAGAGCTGAAAGATGAGCTGTCGCTTGATGAGTTGGCGGGCATGCTTTCTCCCAATCCAGCGGCTGTGATGTTGACGAAAGAGGAAGTGTTGGAACGTCACATTGTTTCGGAGATGGTGGTGCAACGTTATAGCGAGTGGAAAGAAAACAAACAGGTCTTTTCGTTCACCGATCTTCTTCCTCTGTACGTGCTCGATCAGCTTCTGCGCTCGGGCGATCTGAGTTGGGAAGAAGGAAAAAGCGTCCTGAACGTTTTCGAAACGCATTACCCGAAACTTCAAGGGAAAAGCTGCGAGCTGGCGATCATTCGCAAGATGGGAGTGACTGTGTGTTTGCTTGTGGCGGGCGGAGGCGACATGTATGTGGAGCCGGAGGCGAAGCTCGTTGCGCGGCTGCACGTGCCGGCGTGCATCGAGGAGTTAAAACTGAAAATTTTGGAGGGATGACAAATGGAGGGCCGAGATTTGGTCATTGCTGGAACGGGGCATGCGTCCGGAGGGCTGTACAACTTGGTGAAACTTTCTGGGAATGGAATGACGGGACCTTTTAGTCATCAACGGCGACGCGGCATCGTGGATCACGGCATGCCGGGAACACTTTAGAAAGCGGGCCTGCTTCCAGCTGGATCGGTTTCATGTCGCGCGGGAGCTGCGCCAGTGTCTGGCGGGCCATCCGCGTTGGCGGGAGGTGCGGAAGAAGTTGGCGAAACAAGACGAACAAGGGCTTTTGATGGAGCTGAACAGCGCCGCGCCGTCGGCACGTTGGAGGACGAAGCGAAGGAGCAGCAGCTTTTCGCTCTGATCCGCCGGATCGAGTCGATGCCGGGATGCATTCGGGACTACCGGAAGTGGCTGGCGGAGCAAGGAGTGGACACGGCGGGAATGCGTCCGATGGGCCACGCGGAGAGCGTGATGAGCCGGTTCGCGCACCGGGTGAAATCCCGCCGCAGCTGGAAAGACCAAGGACTTCGAGCGTTTTGGAAAGCGATGGCGGCTCGGATCGATGGGATTTCGTTGAGGAAACGGCGTCCGGAGGAAGAGACGGCGTCGACCGCCGCGTCGACATCAACGAAGGCAGAGCGGATCGAACAGGCCAAACGGAAGGTGGGGCGGTTGTATCCGGACGTGGTGCGTCAGAACATGCCGTATCTTCAGCAGTCGTCGGGGACGCCGATCCATCAAGCGTTGTCGGCGCTTCGGGATTTTGGTTTATGTAAAAAAATGGAATGTTGATTCACCACCTCAAGATGAGGGATGAGCGTCCGAAAGCACTTACGATATAAATTCATGAAAATGGTTCAATGCCCTATGATTAACAATGATCCTAGTGAACCGAAAAAAAGTTCTCCACAAAGTCTTGACTGACTCATGCGGCATTTTCGAGTTGACAAAAGTTTTTATTGGTCTTATAGTTAATAACGTAATGATTATTTTTTGGGTTTTTTGGGTGATGGGGGGATGTTGTTAACTGAACGTCGAAAGCAATTTCTTTAGAAGTTGATCGGATCGACTTATACCAAAAAACAAATGTGCCTGTTCATTATGAAACATTTGCGAAAAGCACTAGTGTCAGCAAATGGACGGAATACGACAGGCTGAAAGAACTTGAAAAACTTGGCTATCTCACCCGCGATTACGCTGTGAATCCTAGCGAGACAGGACGTTCCCAAATCGTTTTTCTGCCAACAGCAAAAGCTGCGAGCTTGTTTGAACAAAAACGTTCTGAAGTGTTCAATCTGGAAGAGCGGCATAAAACAAAAGAGAAAATACATGAATTTCTAAACAGTTTAAAGAATTGCAGCCTCAGCGACACCATTCAAAAAGTCTAAGAGATTACGAAAGTGCAAATTCGGATGATGTTATTAGGTTTCTGCTTGTTTATCTCCGCAAGTTGGACATCGGCCGGTATCTGAATGAAATCAGTGGCTGACCTTTCGGAACATGTGGAGGATATGCTTTCCGGTTGTTGGGAAGAGGAGTACAATTATTGTCCAAGGTTATTCTTTGGTTATTTTTTTGGTTTTTTGTGTATTGTTTCATGGGATTATTAAAACGCGATTCCGTTATGTTGTGCAACATCTAACAAAATCTTCTGTGATCATGGAAGTTGGCGGCTTTTTTGTCTTTGGTTTTTTGGTCTTTTTGGTAAAGGATGTCGTTATGGGGGAGTGAGCTTTAAAATGATGCGGTATTACCGGGAGTTTCTTTCCAACTCAATGATTCAGTTCGTGCTTTTTGTGGGAACGGTCAGTTCCATCCTAACTATTGTGGAATTTGATGGGGTAAAGACGATCCTTGCTTTACTGGCTGGTGCAGTTTTTTATGCTGTCGTCGAATATTTGGTGCACCGTTACCTTCTGCACCAGTTTCCCAACGCTATTCCCGTTTTGTACCAGAAACATGTCGAACACCATCAGTACCCTACGGCACTCAGATATTTATTCAGTCCGATGTGGTATGACCTGATCGTTTACGTCGTTTATTTTGTTGTATTATGGGCAGTGTTCCGGAATCTTTCCTTGGTTATGGCCTTCATAGCTGGCACTTCGCTCTATCAATTGTATTATCAATGGATGCATTACATTGCACACCGTCCGATTACCCCTGTAACACCATGGGGGAAGTGGATGAAGAAAAAACACCTTTTGCATCATTATATGGATGAACAGTCCTGGTACGGTGTATCCCATCCCGTCATGGATTACCTGATGGGAACTCACAATCCTAAATCTTCCAAAACCAACGGATACATGGATGGTGGAAAGTGAAAAAACAACTCAATGATCAAGAAACCTATTTGTAACAGAGTAGAAAACGTGGTGTCAGCATGAATAAATCCTTAGTGAAAAAACAGAGAAAGAAGGGTTTCGCATGAAGCATCAAGCTCATGTTGCTATTGCGGGAGCGGGTTTTTATGTACCTCCACGCGTGGTTACCAATAACGATTTGAGCCAGCGGTTGGAGACGGACGATGAGTGGATTGTTCAACGAACAGGAATCCGCCAGCGCTATCGCGTGGAGGAGTCAGTGACAACCACAGAGATGATTGAAAGCGCGGCGAAAAAGGGAGGATATCCTTTCGAAAAGTTTTTTCTGAACGTGGATCGTTACGGAAACACCTCTGCCGCTTCCATTCCAATTGCTCTGACGGAATCGCTCCAACAAAAAGCTGTCCGGGAGTGGGATCTGGTAGCGATGATTGGTTTCGGAGGTGGCTTGACGTGGGGAATTCACGTGCTGTCCGTGTATGCGCGGTAATTCCCCTAGTCTTTTCCACAGACAAATAGGCGGAGTGTACACCTTACGCGAACGGAACTTTGAAGTTCTGAGAGAGTCATTCTCGGGCGCATGAAAAAAGTAGAGTAGTGCAATGTTAGGTAATTCCACAATGCCGTGGTCTTTATTTTTATCAGACAAAAAATACGATAAAATTTTGATAAAATTCAGATGAATGAAGCGTAATTTATCTTACCTCTGTGTCGTGCTTTGCGGCATGGGGTGATGGAGATGGGTGGAATTTAATCCGGTCGCTTTTACAAAGGAGCTGGTTCGCACGTGCTCTTGATAGGTGTATTCGAAAACAATTTTTACAATACAAGAGGGCACATGGAAATGGTTATGTATAATTGGTTACAGCCAGGAGTGACCGTTGTGCCTATCGGGTTGTGGTGTACCAATCGAAATTACCTAATTTTTGGTAAATTTTATTAACATACACTTTCAAGTTGACAAAAGTTTTCATTGGTCTTATAGTTGATAACGTAGTGTTTATTTTTGGGTTTTTTGGGTGGTGAAAACGATGTTGTTAACTGAACGTCGGAAGCAATTTCTCCAGAAGTTGATCGACTTATATCAAAAAGCAAACGTTCCTGTCCATTATGAAACATTAGCGAAAGCGCTTGGTGTCAGCAAATGGACGGCATATGACATGCTGAAAGAACTTGAAAAACTTGGCTATCTCACCCGCGATTACGCGGTGAATCCCGGCGAAACAGGACGTTCCCAAATCGTTTTTCTGCCGACGGCAAAAGCGATGAGTTTGTTTGAACAGAAACGCTCTGAAGCAATCAATCTGGAAGAGTGGCATAAAACAAAGGCGAAAATACTTGAGTTTCTAAACAGCTTAAAAAATTGCAGTCTCAGCGCCGCCGTCCGAAAGGTTTTAGAGGAGATTCCGAAAGTGCAGATTCGTGTTGCCTTCTGTGCGTACATCATCGGTCTTTTTCTTGTTTATCTTCGCAAGCTGGGCGGGAAAACTGAGGTATTGATTAAGAACCTCGTTCAGAACGCCCCAACTAATGAAATGCAGATGACCGTGTTTGTTGGAACCGTCCTTGGCGGCATTATTCAAACGGTGAATCACGAAATTGGCGTGGAAGTGACTGAATTGGTTGGACGGTATCTGAAATCGATCGCCGACCTTTCCCATTTTGAAAAGGAAATGCTTTCCGATTTTCTCCATGAAGCATTAGCATGATTGTGGTCAACGGTTAAAACCTTGGCCATTTATTTGTTTGAGTTTTTGTGTTTTTTGTGTTATTTGTGTTTTTTTGGGAATAGGTTGAGTAAAGAGAAGAACGCAACCTCATAAACAAAATGAGGGGAGGTGGTAACATGATGAACGATTTTCTTGAATTCTTAAAGAAAATCCTTGAAGCATTTCAAAATATTTAATGGCTGGTTGATCATTGACGTTACTTAAGTAACGGCCCATAAATTGCTTTGGCAGGTGATTGATGTGCTTGAATTATTTGGTAGATTTGTGGTGAAAAACAGAATTGCTATCATTGTTTTATCATTGATACTTGTGATTCCTGCATTGTCCGGAATAGTCAAAACGCAAATCAATTATGATATTTTTGCTTACTTGCCGGAAAAGCTTCCTTCGGTGCAAGGGCAAAATATTATGAACAAAGTGTTTGGGTTCGGTGGAACAGGCATCCTGATGGTAAAAAATCAAACAGATGTTGAAGTAGAAAATTTAAAACAAAAACTGGAGCAAGTGGATGGTGTTGAAACAGTCAATTGGATCACCGACATTGCTGATTTTGCAGTGCCTCGCGAGTTTCTTCCAGAGGAATTGGTGGATCAGTTTTATTCTGGAAACAGCACTATCATGCAAATTCAATTTGAAGAGGAGGCGGCATCAGAAAAAACTCATTATGCTGTACAAGAAATCAAAAACATTCTTGGGCCGAATACTTATTTTGCGGGAACTCCTCCAATGTTGTCGGAGCTGCGTCAGTTGCTTGAAAGTGAGAAGTTTGTCTATGCAGTGTCCGCAATTGGGTTTATTCTGTTGCTTGTGGGATTAACGCTCCCATCGCTTTTCATTCCGTTCCTTATCCTGTTCTCAATTGGGGTCTCTATTATTTACAACTTGGGATTGGCTTACTATTTAAATGGTTCAATGTCGTATGTTACCGCTGCGATTGCGGGAGCTTTGCAGCTCGGAGTTACGATGGATTTTTCTATTTTCTTAGTGCATCGTTATGAAGAAGAACGAAAGATGAAAGAAAAGAACGAGGCCATGATCGCGGCCATCAAGCACACAGCGATGGCCATTTTAACCAGCTCGGCAACGGCAGTAGCCGGTTTTCTTGCGATGGTCACCATGTCGCTTGGACTTGGGGAAGACTTAGGGATGACGATGGCGCGAGGGATCATTCTTAGTGTGTTGATGATTTTGACATTGTTGCCGTCGTTCATTCTGGTGTTTGACAAGTGGATTCGCGAATATCAGCACCGCGTGATAATCCCTAATTTTCATCTGTTAGCCAAATTTGTGACCAATCGCCACAAACTTGTTTTTGTAGTGTTCCTGCTTTTGTTTATCCCTGCTTTCATCGGTTTTAAAAATGTGCATATCGTGTATGATTTGGAGCAACTTATGCCGAAGACGCTGCCTTCGATCCAAAATCTTGACGAAATCAAAAAAGAATTTACGTCGACTGATTCGGCTTTTTTAGTCATGGATAGCAAGATTTCTGATCAGGAACGTCTCAAAATCAAGCAGCAGATTGAAGAAATAGAAGGAATCAAGAAAGTAATTGGGTATGACACCTTTGCAGATCCTGCGATTCCTTCAGAATTTGTTCCCGAAAACTTAAAAAACATGTTTATCAAGGATCAATACAATTACATGTTGGTACAGATGGAATATGGATCGTATGATGAACGCACGACACAGGCCATTCAACAAATCAACAAATTAACCGAGCCATATGAAGGGCATATGTACCTGACTGGTCAAGCTGTTTTGCAAAACGATCTGACTACCACGGTGCGGGACGACATGAAAAAAGTAGATTTGATTTCGGTTGTCGCTGTATTTTTGATTATTGCGCTTGCCTTCCGATCCGTGGCGTTGCCGGTTGTATTAGTTGGCGGAATTGAATTGGCGATTTTGTTCAACCAAGGACTCGATTTCTATCTTGGCCGTTCCATGCCATTTATCGGCACATTCGCCATTGGCGCTATCCAGCTCGGCAGCACGATCAACTATGCGATTTTGCTTGTCACACGCTATAAGGAAGAGTTGATGAATTATCCGAAAGAGGAAGCGATGTATCGAGCCATCACAGCAAGTGGAGAAGCGATCTTGAGCAGTGCGCTTGCCTTGTTTGCCGCTGTCATCGGGATTTGGCTGTTTTCCGACATCACGTTGCTCAGAGATTTAACCTTTATGATTGCGCGAGGAGCGATTATTTCTCTTGCCGTCATCTTATTCCTGCTTCCGGCAGTGTTGCTCACATTAGAAAGTTTTATATCCAAAACGACATTTGGCTGGCCTAAAAGCCAAATCCATGAAAGAAGATGAGACGCTTTCAGAATTATCTTAATAAAAGGAGAGGAGAAGCATAATGAATGCGGTAAAAGCCACAATCCCCGTTTTGACTGCTGCCACCCTTTTATTATCATCGGCAACCGGTACTTATGCAGCGGCTCCCGATCAAGTCGTTGATCGAGAAACGGTTTATACCCTTCTTAATTCCGATGGGACTGTGAAAAAATCGATCGTTGTGGATTGGCTGTATTTTAAAGGAAATGGAAATGTCACCGTGACAGATTACGGACAATTACAGCATATTCGCAATATAAGCGGATTGGAAAAACCAGTGGTGCAAAACGGACAAATCATTTGGGATGCGGAAGTGAAAGGAGAACGGTCGATTTATTATTCCGGTGAAACCAGCCAGCCTCTTCCGGTGGACGTCTCGATCAACTATTATCTGAATGGGAAAAAAGTGGATGCTCCCTCATTGGCCGGAAAAAATGGCACAGTAAAAATCGAGATAACGTTGAAGAATCGGCTGAAACAAAAGAAAAACATTTCCTATTCCGGCTATAAGGGAGCCCGTCATTCAGTAGAAAAAGAGCTGTACACCCCGATTTTATCGCTTGTTTCGCTTAACATTTCGACTGAACATTTCACGGATATGAAACTCGGTGATGCAATGACGGTTATGTCTGGGAAAACGATGAGCGCGACTTGGATGGTTGTGCCCAATCCAGAAGAGACCATCACCCTTGAAATGAAAGGAACAGACATTGAGCTTGAACCAATCACAATTACTTTGATTCCGAAGCTTCCTCCAGTATCAGAAGTACCGGTCAAAGAACAATTGGAAAAACTGACAGATGGCATTCAGCAAATCTCTTCTGCACTAGATCAACTAGGAGATGGCGCAAATCAACTTGCCGCTGGCAATCGTCAAGTAAAAAACGGTTTAAACCAACTTTCTGAAGGACTGGGGCAGTTGAACCAAGTGAATCAAGCCCATGAGGGACTTGTGAAACAGTCGCTGGAAACAAACCGGCAGCTTCTGGCACTGGCTCAAAATCTGGCTGCTGAGAAACCGCAGGATGCGAATTTGCAGGCTCTCGTGCAGGGACTAAAAGGCCAGCAACAAATGCTGAAGATGCTAGCCGAAGGGGGGAATTTGCAGGGAAAGCCATTTCCAGGCCTCGATAAGATGGAGGAAGGTTTAAAAGGCTCCAAAGCTGGAGCTGACAAGTTAGCGGCTGCGGCGGGCCAACTGGAAAAAGGTTCGTTGCAATTAAAAACTGGTATAGAAAAGTTATCCGGCGGAACGGCGGAAATGAAAAATGGGCTGATTGCCGGATTAAATAAATTGTATGAAGGAGAAGCTATTTTACATCAATCAAAAACAGCGGCGGAACAATACGATACATTTCTTGGCAAACCAAAAGGTGCGAAAGGGGAAGTCCGTTTTATTTTAAAAACAGATCCGATCGAGCCGGTGAAGGTGAAAGACTCAGCCGGACAAAAGCCAGACACGGGCAGCGAGGAAGAGAACATTTCTTTCTTCGAAAAAGTAAAAAAATGGTTGAGTGATTTATTCCTGAATCCGTGACAAAACATCTTTACAATCCTCGCGAACCGTTGATACGCTAAGGATGAACAAGGTTGATGAGTCTTCACTAAGCAGGTGAAATCATGAAAGACTTCCCGATTCGTTTGGTATTGACGGATGAACCCATCATTCCCAGTGCCGGTTTGGTCCTGGTCGGCTATTTGCTTCATCAAACGAAACTATTTTGAGCGATCCGCGCCATCCCTTACATCATCACGTGAAACGCTACTGGATCAAAACGATCATCCAGACAGTGATCACCATGGCGGGACGGCTCATCCGAAGCGCCCGCCGGTTCTGGATGAAGCTCACCCGAAGGAATGGATACAGCGAGCCGGTCTGGTATGTCTACAACCTCACACAGATCACTGTAGGACTCGATTCAGGCAAAAGCACAGGCGCGTGTTGGTAAAACCATCGTTCCACGGTGGTATAAGCTATGCATAACCATTGTGTCACTTCTTGAATGCTTTTCCCAATGCACAACCACGCCACCCATTGCTGAAAGGATTCGGTGGCAATGCTATTGAACACTGTTTTTTTTCGCGCGACCAACAAATAAAATCCGGCGTTTTCGGAGGGTGTCCCAAAAGTAACGGGACACCCTTTCTGATCACCATATATACGCGCGAAACACCCTTACAAAACTATATATTGTATCTTGCATGAAGAAAGACAATCTTTTGGGTCAGCCCCCTTTTTACATATGGTTTGACAAAGAAACAGTTCTTCAGTTAATGCCACAAGCAATGGATAGCATATTGCTTTTCTTATTTTTGGGCCATTTCAAAATAAAATTTGTCTGGAAATGGAGAGCCCCTCTTTCCAGGTTGCATTCAAAAGTAAAAGAGTATAAATAATAACCAATAGTATATTTTTTAATACTATGTAAAAATAAAGTGCGTACTTTTAAAGATAAAACATACATAGTATACTCATCAGTGTGTAAGAGATAAACACATAAAAATACTACTGCTTATGCAACCTACAATAAAATTTTTATGAGAGGTGAAGGATTCATGGAATTACAATTAGCATTGGATCTCGTAAACATTCCAGAAGCGAAACAATTAGTAAAAGAAGTCGAGGAGTATGTGGATATTGTAGAAATCGGCACTCCAGTTATCATTAATGAAGGTCTTAGAGCCGTAAAAGAAATCAAACAAGAATTTCCTCACTTAAAAGTATTGGCAGACTTAAAAATCATGGATGCAGCCGCATATGAAGTCATGAAAGCGTCCGAAGCTGGAGCCGACATTATCACGATACTTGGAGTTGCTGAAGATTTGTCCATCAAAGGTGCTGTGGAAGAAGCTAAAAAACAAGGCAAAAAAATATTGGTGGACATGATCGGGGTTAAAAATTTAGAAGAACGGGCGAAAGAAGTAGATGGGTTTGGAGTCGACTATATTTGCGTACACACAGGTTATGATCTTCAAGCAGTCGGCAAAAACTCTCTTGAAGACCTTGCTACAATCAAACGTGTCGTGAAAAACGCAAAAACTGCGATCGCAGGCGGCATTAAATTAAACACATTGCCTGAAGTCATTAAAGCAAAACCTGATCTTATCATCGTAGGCGGCGGTATTACTGGTCAAGAAGATAAACGAGCTGTAGCCGCTGAAATGAAAAAAATGATCCAACAAGGTGAATGAATGATGCAGGCTACGCAATATTTAGGCAAAATCATCAAAGAGTTAAATGGGACAGCCGATTTAATCGCCGCGGAAGAAGCGGAAAAATTGGTAAATGGGATTCTCGAAGCAAAGAAAATTTTTGTAGCTGGCGCAGGCAGATCTGGATTTATGTCCAAATCTTTTGCGATGCGAATGATGCACATGGGGTTAGACGCCTATGTAGTAGGCGAAACCATCACCCCTAACCTAGAACAAGACGACATTTTGATCATTGGATCGGGTTCAGGGGAAACGAGAAGTTTAGTTTCCATGGCTGAAAAAGCGAAAAGTTTAGGGGCTACCGTAGCGTTAGTGACCATTTTCCCTGAATCGACCATTGGACAATTGGCTGATATTACGGTCAAATTGCCTGGCTCGCCTAAAGACCAGTCAGATAATGGATACAAAACGATACAGCCAATGGGATCGCTTTTTGAGCAAACCCTTTTACTATTCTATGATGCCATCATATTAAGATGCATGGAGAAAAAGGGATTGGACTCCAATACCATGTTTAAAAGACATGCCAATCTGGAATAGAGTAAAGGGATTCTTGCGCAGACATCTTTAACCATTCAAAATTTTAAACTATTTAAACGAAATTTTCAACTTGATCACGGGGGAAAGGAGAAAAGACCGCAAAGCTTTCTTTAAGAAACGCTTTGCGGTCTTTTTTTGATCGGGAGATTGGATTCTTGTGATCGATCCATGATAGTCCTCCAACAGTTTGAACATTATCATTCTCTTCGTACACATCAGTCGCTCTCCCACTATCAGCATTCCCTCGATTATCATTACAAATCAAATCGGTTATAGTTGGAACGTGGCGTTTGCCAAGACTTGTTTCAAAATCGGATGACCACTCCTTTAATGGTTGCAAACGGCGTCAAAAACTTTAAAAAGTCTGTTGCCTGCCATAATCCATCGGTAAAATCCTGCTGTGGTAATAAATGTGATTCAGCAAACTTTGAAGAACGCAACTCCGCATGCGGGTGTCAGGAAACGGCGTACAAACGTCCGCCCTCGGCGGCGGGAATACCCGTTACCGAGGGCGAGCAGTCTTTATCGCTATTCTTTGACGCAGAACTCTTCGTCGTAGTAGAAGTCCTGCCCAAACTCCACCCGCCCGAAAAAGAGGGGCCGAGGCTCCTCGACCATCTCTAAGCGATAGACGGTGCTGACGTAGAAGGGGATATCGGGTTCTTTGACCGGCACCGGTGCCATGCGCGCCCAGTCTAGGAACACAATATCCTCTAACTGATAGTCTTGGAAGGCGCTCAGCATGTCAGTGATGGCAAAGCCTATGTCAAGGATGCCCTGCTGGATCTGCCGCCATTTCCGCCAAGAGGCCTCCAAGTAAGAGAGTCCAAAATAGCCCGCGGCACCGGGCCCACGCACCCCCTCTGTGCAGCGGCTTAAAAAAAGCAGGAGGCCCTTGACGGTGTCGACCGGGTCCGTGAAGAACACATCAAACTGGCCACGGAGATGGGACGGCAATTCATCCCGCACGTCGTAGACCTCGGCGTGGACGTGGTCCCAACCTTGGTCCTGAGCCACATCGCGGATAAAGCGGACAATGCGCTCATCCACATCCAGGACACAGATGCGCCGCGGCAGCCCCGAGAGCGCGGCCGCAATGCTTGTAAGGTCATCATCGCCCAGTAGCAAAATGTCTCGTCCCATCAGATCTCCCTGTTGGGCCATCAGGGCCAGCCGCCGCACGGTTGTCTCGGGCGTCACATACCCTTGGTCAAAGTCGGGTGTCGCCTTGGGTCGCATGGCTACAATATCTTGAAAAGCAGCAAGGACGCTGTCAAAAGGCGGTCTCAGAACAATGCCGCGCCCCGCGCAAGCCTCACAGCGCTGTTCGGTCACCCGTTCTAGGCCCATAGTTTCTGCCTGACGACGCCCTTTCTCAGTGATCACAAAGCGGTCGCCGTTGTAGGCCGCCAGCTCGCCCTCCAAGAGCGACTGCAGCGCCTTCAGCACTTGGTGCGTCTGGGCTTTCCCTGCCCGCATCAGTTCCCAGTAGGATTTGGGACCAAAGTAAAGCGCACGAAGCAGAAGCGTGTCGATCCGACGACTTTCCGCAGCAATGCCGACTTTCGACATGGGTATCACTCCTTTCGCCCTAAAAGAGTAAAGACCATTCCACTCCGGCACCCCTTCGTTTTCATCGAAAGGAGCGACATGAAACATAGATAGCAGCGGTTCAAACGTTTTTTTGGAACGCCTGTCTTCCTAGTGTGAGGCCTAACAATCATCCGAAAAATAAAGCATCCTTCACCTTTCAGGTATCGAAATAGCATTTTTGCTGCTTTCGATAGGGAAACGATAAAGGACGCGCTGAAGTTGGAAGAATTTTTTAGAGTTCATAAGCATTGTGTTTTTATTAAGGTTTAAATCGGTAATAGCGGTATGGTATTTTTCGCCTCTAGTTTTTCCATCATTTCATACCAATCCCTTGGTTTGTTCGATAAGACAGAATAATAACGTTTCAAAAACTTCACAACAAGATCCGCTGGAAGTTCATTCACGCTATCGTCCATCGGAAGGAAACAAAGATCAAGCCCGGTTACGGCTTCTCCATCATTGTTCCATGATGGATGGACATAAGGGAAGTCAAGCCGCTTATATCCCAAATGAGATAATACCTCACGACGAACATATGGATCCATCGGCTTAATCCCACCAAATTCATAATGCTCCATCCGGTAAGGATCATAAATCTCGGCGAACATGCCATACAACTGCTTTCCATTTGCAGCGGCCCAATTTTGCAAATCCTCCAGTCGCTTTTTAGCTAAAAATCGACCGATCCCCAGACCTGCTTGGCCGATAATGGTAAAATCTGTCATAGCGACATTTAAATCTTCATAATAGCGGTACTCAGTCGCGCCTACTACCTCTCCTTCGTGAACAGCAACGCACACACGAATTCCCGGATCTTCCAGAGGCTCTTTCCACAAATCAAATGCTAATACTTCTTCCGGAGGAAATACATTTTGCATCAATTGATGCATTTTCTTAAACAAAGGGTCTTCAATGCTCGTAATTCTGCGATACTCCATCTTCATCATTCTCCTTTAAGATTTTGAGCGATAAAAAGGATTTTTCCATTCCATCAGTGCAGCATAATTGCACGATTCTTCATCTTCTAAATAGTTCGCCACCACTTTGACCGGTGTGCGGCCGCAGCGAAGCAGGAAGGTAATAACAGGATCCTTCAATTCGCCTTTTACTACCGCTTCGAGATATTGCTCCGCTGTCATCTCATGCGCTTTTTTATGATAGCCAGGCATCCTCCCTCCGCCTAACAGCCGCTCTAGTCCCAAATGAACAACCACTTCATACATGGATAGCATCAGCCATTTTCCCAGCCCCAATTTGCGGTAGGCAGGGCGCACGCCAATATCAACGACATAAAGCGTATTCCCGTTTGGGTTATGGTTACGGATATATCCATTATCCGTGATCTCTTCCCATGTATGGTCTGGATGGCTGGGATCAAAGTCGACAATAAGCCCTGTCATTGACCCCGCAATTTCACCATTCACCTCAACACATAAGGCTCCCTCTGGAAAGAGCGTAACATGATTTTTCAATTGTTCCGTGTTCCACCATAACTCAGAGGGGAATGGTGGCGGGAAACTTTCCTGTTGGATGAGGATTAAGCCAGGAAAGTCTTTTTCTTCATAATTTCGGATCACTGCTGGAACAGGATGGTCTTGGTCAAAGACATAAAACTCCTTTCGATACATTCTTACCCCTCCTCTCTCGTTATCCATCTAGCAATGTATCGCCCATTCATGTGGCGATACTGATATTATTAGGCACATCATTCCATTTAACAAGTAGATACTTTCGTGTTACATAGTGTGAAAAATTATACCTAAAAAAGAAATTCGGAATATTTTTTCCAGACCATCCTCGCATTCGAACAGCCATGTCAAGTCCTCATTATTGTCAGTGAACTTGGATCACTGGAAAACAAAAGCACTTTTTTGCCGTTTTTCTTTTTACGCCATTTTCGGGACTCAATCAACAGTCATCAACGTATATACAGAAAAACCAACGGACAGCGGATCTTTCATAAAGATGGTTGTCCGTTGGTTTTTCGCGTCTAATATAAAACTTATTGCTTTCCTCATCATCTTCATGTGTGTATTTCTTTGTTTACCAGCAAAAAAAGAAAAGTACATATACATACACGCAGAGTGTTTTCGAAGCTTTCATAACGGAGAAAGCTTTCTACTTAGTGGCTTCATTGATTTTTACTTGCCCCTTTACGACCGTCTCCATATAGTTTTTGCCCCATTCATACATCGCATCAAGAATTGGCATCAAACTTTTCCCATGTTCGGTCAATGAATATTCTACTTTTGGCGGAACAACAGGATAGACTTCACGATGAACAATTCGATCTTGCTCCAGCTCCCGCAGCTGGTTAACAAGCATTCTTTGGGTGATCCCAGGCATGAGGGCTTTTAATTCGCTAAACCGCTTCTTTCCCCCTTTTCCTAGATGCCATAAAATAAGCATTTTCCATTTACCGCCAATAACAGCGAGTGTTAATTCTTTTTCACAATTATACGTCTTGCCACAAACGTGCCCCATCGTTTCACCTCCCATGTTGATTATAACCTATGGTATACTTTTTGTCACTTTATAATCATAAAGCACATACTGACAAATAAATGTTATATATCTTTTATTTTCACTCATTGCAAATGGTATTCATTCCTTCTGGATAATATAATCCATTCATTGCATCTGGATGCCTTTTATATCATTAAGTATTTTTTTTTACACTATATTATATTTTTGTCACTACATGATAATAAAGTGCGTACTTCTCAATAAGTTTTATACACATTATACTAGCATCTGTAAACAATCACGAGTACTGGAGGGAGCAGCATGAATCGTTTTACTATTCCTCGCGATATTTATTTTGGAGAGAATGCTCTCTTCATAAAAATACCAATTCGAGCAATGTAGTAAACGTCGTTATATCTGCTCTATCAACTTTATTCTTTTTGAAAAATGTTTCGAAAAGTCAGGGGGGGATCACATTGGATTCAATGACCTTTATCTTGTTTGGAGCAACAGGTGATTTAGCGAAACGAAAAATTTTCCCTGCATTATATAATTTATTTCTTGATCAAAAAATGCCGCAGTCATTTTCCATTATTGGTGTAAGCAAAAGAGAATTATCCGATGAGGCATTTCAAATATATGTGGAAAATTCGGTAAAAACCTTTTCCAGACGTTTGACAAATGACCGTTCCAAAATGAAGGAGTTTCTTCGCGCGTTTCGCTATATTTCTTTAAATGTAACAAATGCACAAGGGTATAAAAAGTTGCTCGAAATGGTTCAACAACGGGAAAAAGAATTGAATATTCCTGAAAACCGCGTGTTTTATTTATCTGTTGCGCCGGAATTTTTCGATGTGATCGCGTCGAACATCAAGGAAAGCGGATTAGGATCCACAAAAGGTTGGAAACGTCTGATTATCGAAAAACCGTTTGGCCACGATATCAAATCGGCCCAAGATTTAAACGAAAAATTAAGCCAAACTTTCGAAGAAGAAGAAATTTATCGGGTAGATCATTACCTTGGAAAGCCGATGGTGCAAAACCTTGAAGCTTTAAAATTTGCCAACCCTGTGTTTCAAGCAATATGGAATAATCAATTTATAGCCAATGTGCAAATTACAGCTAGCGAGACCGTTGGGGTAGAACAAAGAGCAAGCTACTATGATCAGGCAGGCGCCATTCGCGACATGTTTCAAAACCATATGTTGCAACTGTTGATGATGACAGCCATGCACTTGCCAAAACAAATTAGCGCAAAAGACATCCGTAACGAGAAAAGAAAAATTATGGAATCTCTTCGACCAATACAGAAGGAAGAAGTAGGTTTGCACGTCGTTCGCGGCCAATACGGTCCTGGAGAAATCGATGGCAAACCAGTGGTTGGATATAAAGAAGAACCTGGCATCGATGCTTCTTCGACAACGGAGACATTTGTTGCGGCCCGTCTGTGGATTGATGATGAAAACTGGAGCGGGGTGCCATTCTACATCCGTACAGGTAAAAGAATGAAGGAAAAGTCCACACGTATCGTGATTGAGTTTAAAAATCCATTAAAGGAATGGTACTTGCCAAAAAATGAAGAAACAGCTCCTAATCTTTTGGTGATTCAAATCAATCCGAACGAAGGTGTTTCGCTGCAATTCAATAGTAAAAATGTATTCAACAACGGAAAGATGGAGCCTGTCCATATGGACTTCGCGACGAATCAGAAAGAGGTGCCTGAAGCGTATGAACTCTTAATTTTTGACGCTTTACACGGCGATTCGACTTTCTTTGCCCATTGGAAAGAGGTCGAACTATCTTGGAAATGGCTGCAACCTATTTTAGAGGCATTTGCGGAAAACCTCCTTCCTCTTTACTCCTATCGTTCAGGATCGATGGGGCCAGAGGCTTCTTACAATTATTGAAAGAAGACGGATTTTATTGGCGGTAAATAAGCTCTTCCGGAGCAAACCCGAAAACATAATTTCTGGATAAACTAACTATGAAATAGGAATAGCTAATCTTCTTTGACCAAGATATTTTTAGGAGGTAGTCAGCATGAGAGTCGGGCTAGTCGGTTTAGGAAAAATGGGATTAAACTTAGGCAAAAATCTCATGGACCATAAGCACGAAGTAGTGGCGTTCGATATAAATGCAAATGCGGTTGAAGAAATAAAAAAATACGGTGCTAAAGGCGTATCCACTTTAAAGGAACTCGTCCTATCATTAGAAAAACCGAGAATTGTCTGGATAATGGTTCCCCACACCGTTGTTGATTCGGTGATTAGTGAAATTGCGCCATTTTTAAGCAAAGGAGACATTGTGATTGATGGTGGCAATTCTCACTACAAAGAATCAATTCGTCGCTACAACGAGCTAAAGGAGATTGGAGTTCACTTTATGGATGCGGGAACTTCTGGCGGAGTCGAAGGTGCTCGAAACGGAGCATGTTACATGGTTGGAGGCGATCCCGAAGCTTGGAACATGGTCGAGCCTCTTTTCCGCGACACTGCTGTAAAAAATGGGTATTTATATACTGGAAAAGCAGGTAGCGGCCACTTCTTAAAAATGGTCCACAATGGGATTGAATATGGAATGATGGCTGCCATTGGCGAAGGATTCGAAATATTAGAAAAAAGCGAATTCGATTACGACTATGAAAAAGTGGCGAGAGTGTGGAACAATGGTTCGGTTATTCGTTCATGGCTCATGGAATTAACAGAACGCGCGTTTTCAAAAGATGCAAAATTAGAGGAAATCAAAGGAATTATGCATTCTTCCGGTGAAGGAAAATGGACGGTCGAGACAGCATTAGATCTGCAAACGGCCACTCCTGTCATCGCCATGGCCTTATTGATGCGGTATCGTTCATTAGAAAGCGATACATTTACAGGAAAAGTGGTAGCCGCTCTACGCAATGAATTTGGCGGACATGCTGTAGAAAAAAATGAGAAGAAATAACATAAAATCCCCTTGCAGTAAGACTTACAATGGACATGCGCTGCAAAATAGAATGAGAAAGGAGAAGTGTATATGGCTATCTCTTTTGATTACTCCCATGCCTTGCCATTTATCATCCTGAATCGAGAAGACCCCCACTTCCACGCGTGAGCGGAAGTGGGGGATGAATCGGTATTCGCCATCGATTTCCCTCTTGCCTCCAACGAATCAAAGGTGTAAAATAGACAGAAACAGAACAAATGTTCCGTTCTAAAAGAGGGAAGGTCATGCACAAAGCCTACCGCTTCCTGCTGTATCCCACCCGCACACAAGCGGAACGGATCCATCAAACCATCGGGTGTTGCCGGTTTGTGTACAACCACTTTTTGTCCGAATGGAATCAGGCGTATGAAACCACCGGAAGAGGACTCGGCTACAACGAGTGCTCCAAGCGGCTGACCGCCTTAAAGCAGACCCTTCCGTGGCTGAAGACTCCCGATTCGACCGCCTTGCAAAACGCGCTGCAACAGTTGGACGAGGCGTTTGACCGATTCTTCGATGGAATCGCGAACGCTCCCCGCTTCAAAAGCAAAAAACATCCGAACCAATCGTACACCGCCCAGTGCAACTATTCAAAGAAAGGGCGCCCATCGATCGAAGTGGACGGCCATCGATTGAAACTTCCCAAGCTCGGATGGGTGAAGTTTGCCAAAAGCCGTGAGGTTCAAGGCCGCATTCTCTCGGCCACCATTCGTCGAAACCGAACAGGGAAGTATTTCGTCTCCATCTTGGTGGAAACGGAGATTCCTCCATTGTCCACCACCGACAAGCAAGTGGGGGTGGATGTGGGGTTGAAGCATATGGTGGTTCTTTCCACGGGTGAGAAGATCGAACACCCCCGGTATTGGCGCCGATATGAAGAAAAGCTCGCCTACTGGCAGCGGGTGATGTCCCGCCGGAAGCCGGGCGGTTCGAACTGGCATAAAGCCCGCTTGAAAGCGGCCAAGCTTCATGAGAAAATCGCCAACTGCCGGAACGATTTCCTGCACAAACTGTCCACCCGCCTCATCCGCGAAAACCAAGTGGTGTGCGTGGAGGACTTGCGCGTGCGGAACATGCAAAAGAACCGCAAGCTGGCCAAACGCATTTCCGATTCCGCGTGGGGGCGTTTTCTCAAGATGCTTGAGTATAAAGCGAAATGGTACGGGCGGACGTTGGTCCGTGTCGCGAGCACCTCCATCGAGCCAATTGTGCTCGTGCTGCGGGCATCGGCAGATTGAGGTGAAATCGCTCGACATCCGCGAGTGGGTGTGCCCAAACTGCGGAGCCGAACATGACCGGGACCATAACGCCGCCCGGAATATCCTGAATGAAGGGCTTCGTTTGCTGTCGTTGTAAGGCAGTCGAACCGTGGGACGCACGGGGATGGCTTGGTTAACAGCCTGCCGTAGGGCGGGTGTTCCCAAGAATCTCCCACCTCTAAGCGTGAGCGTAGGTGGGAGAGCGTTCAATGTTGTGAAGAGAACGCCCATTGGCGGAAAAATATACGAAAACGGTGTCGCATTTGTTTTTTGAACGCAAAGCAATCAACGCAACGATTCAAAAATAATAAACGTGAATGTTGAACAATTGACAAACGGTTTTCACAAAGTTCACATCATTGTTTGGTATTGTATCACAAGAAGGTGGTGAGCCGATGAGGAGATATGCAGATCATTGGCTGCTTGTCCTATTGCTGCTCCTTGTCTTTCCGTTGCCGGCGCGTGCGGAAGAAACCGTTCAAGCCCGCATCGACGAAGCGCCGGAGTATGGGGTGGTGAGGCTAGCGAGCGGCGTCTATGATGAAGCGATCGTATTATCGAAACCACTTACGTTGGAAGGGATTGGGGAGGTGACGATTCGTTCGTGCCGCAAGTCTCCTGTCATTGCGATATACGGCCGGCATGTTGTGCTCAAAAATATTCGTGTGGTGCAATGTGGTGATGCGCCCGATATGCCGGCGATTTACGTAACCGGACATGATCATACGATCGACGGTGTGCGCGTGTTGACGAATCAGCAAGGCGTCAAGCTTGATCACGCGCATCATACAACCATTGTCCACTGCGCTGTTCAAGGCGAGAAAAACGGCAATGGCATTGATCTATGGGAATCGACGCAAAACGTGATTCATTATACGGCGATTGAGCGGGTAAAAGACGGAATTTACATGGAAAACAGCCATAACAACGTACTAAGCGGCAATCACATTGACAATGCCCGCTATGGCATTCATGTCATGTTTTCGAATCGCATCGTGTTGCGAAAAAACATTTCCGAAAAAAATATCGCTGGAGCGATGGTGATGGGGACAGAGCAAACAACGATTGAACAAAATTCGTTCGTGCAAAACAAAAGAAATGTCCACTCTCAAGGCCTTTTGTTATACGATGCGGCGAAAACGATTGTACGAAAGAACCGAATCGCGGCCAATCGAGTCGGAATTTATGTGGAACAAGCGCGCCATAACGAATTGACTGAGAACGATGTTTCCCACAATTTTATCGGCATGCAGTGGAATGAATCGTCGAACAATCGTGTTTCGGACAATTCATTCATTGGCAATGTCTATGACGCACAAGCCATTCGCAGTCCTGACAATACCATTGTTCGTAACTATTGGGACGCAGCGACTAAATTAGATGTCACGGGCAAGGGAGTCAGCGCCATCCCGTATCGAGCTGATCCGTTTTTCCTAGCGCTTACCGTCGACGTGCCGGAATACCAATTGTTTTTTCAGTCACCAGGTATGATTGTCTTGCAAAAGTTGTTGCGCAGTCCTGACGAACAAGTGCTGACGGATGACGCTCCGCTCATGGAGCAACCGACGGCAAGGAAGGATCGGCCTTCCCGGTCGGCAAGCCTGTTGTATGTGATGAGTGCTGTGATGATCGCTGGAAGCATTAGTGGATTTATAATAGGGAGGAAACGACCATGAAAGCAAAAGGAATATGGTTGGCCATTTTTATCTTCATTATTGGCGTCATAACTGGTTGCAACCAAAAGGCTGAGCCGGTAGCCATTGATGAAAAAAACGATAAATGTGATTTTTGCCATATGGCGGTAGGAAATAATCAATTTGCGACCGAACTCGTATTGAAAAATGGCAAAGTGTTGAAGTTTGATGACATCGGTTGTATGTATCAATGGATGAAGGAACATAAAAACGAAACGGTCGAAGCCATGTTTGTTCGCGATTATGAAACGAACGATTGGCTGGAGGCGGATCAAGCAACATATGTATATGATCAAACAATTCGCACTCCTATGGCATACAATGTGATCTCTTTTAAAGATGAAGATAAAGCAAAGAAATTTGTCGAACAACATGGTGGAGCGGTTTTGACGTATAATGAACTGGGTCGCCATACATGGGAACGAAATAAAGAGATGATGATGGAAATGAAAAAAGAACATATGAAAATGGACAAACAGAAGGATAACCATATGGGCAACTGAGCGCCAGTTGCCTTTTTGTTTATCTGTCCGTTGCCTGCACGGGCTGTTCTGTAGAGAGATCTAATGTTTCGAAACTCTTAGGTGTTTCTCGAGTGGCTGTTGAAACTGAAACATCGATGGAGAGGACAGAGAAGGATGTGGAATATCGGACGGATGGAATGGCGGCTGCTGATGCGCCAATATTCCTCTTATTCGTTTGTTTTGTTATGGGTTGTCATATTGTCGCTATTATTTTTCATCGCCAAAAACGATGCAGATTTTGCTGGATATACGAATGTCACAGGAACGATCGCGAACATTATCTTATATCTTTTGCCTCTGTTTATGCTCATTGCCGGTTCGTTCGCGATTGCGGGTGAGATGGAAAATGGACAATGGCGCCTGTTATGTACGTATCCGCTGTCACAGGCCATGTATGTGGCCGGGAAATGGCTTGGGCAATGGTTAGGGCAGGCGACATTGTTTACGTTTAGTTTTGGCGTGAGCGTAGCGATCAGTTCCTTTGCTGGAATCGCATTGCCGGTGAAATGGGTGATTGCGCTCTATAGTTTTTCATTATTCCTCATCGCTTTGTTTCTCATGTTGGGTCTATCCGTCGGCGCGTTTACGTCGACTCGATGGCAAGCGTTGACGGTATCGGTCGGAGTATGGTTTTTGTTCATTATGATTTGGCCGACGTTGTTAATTGCTGTGCTTAACATCGTTCCATATCCGCTCATTGCCCCTTTGTTGCAAGCGGCGACGCTTTTCAATCCGGCCGAGGTGTTGCGTGTGGCGTTTGTGGTCGAATTGGGGGGGAGCGCCATTTTCGGACAAGCTTATGATCATTTGATCCATTTATGGAAAAAAAAGTTCAGGCTGATATTGACCGTATATGCCATTGGCTATCTATGTTTGTTATGGTCCATGGCAACGTGGAAGTTAACAAGGAGGAAACAACGATGACCGGACTCGATGTGCGGGAAGTGTCAAAAATGTATAAGAAGAAAACCGCGTTGTCTTCGCTGTCCTTTCAGGCGAATCGAGGGGAGTGTATCGTTTTATGCGGAGGAAACGGCGCGGGGAAAAGCACGCTTCTTTCAATTTTAGCGGGCATTTTGCCGCCGACAGATGGAACGGTCACCCTTCACGGTGTTTCCTTGCGGATGAATCGAAAGCAATACATTTCGCACATCGGATACATGCCGGATGAGTTCCATGCGCCGCCCATGATGACCGTTTGGGAATTTCTTTCGTTTTATGCATCATTGCGAAAAGTCACGCGAGAACAGGTGGAAGAAACGCTTCGTGACATAGGATTGGAAGCGCAAAAAAAGGAATGGATCAAGCATTTATCAAAAGGAATGCGGCAGCGGTTGTTGTTCGGTCAGGCGTTATTAGGAAATCCGGCGTTATTGCTTCTTGATGAGCCGACAAACGGTCTCGATCCGTTTTGGATTGATCGGTTTATCGATATATTGAAACAGAGAAAAAACGAGGGGACGATCATTATTTTTTCGACACATATGATGGATGTGGCCGCAGATATCGGGGATATCATTGTATTTATGAAAAATGGGGCTATCGTTCATCGAATCGAGACCGCAGCCTGTGGATCGAAAGAACAAACGGTGTTGCAGCTGTTGGCTTTGCACCGACAATGAATGATCGAATCGATTGGATCGGCGCGGCGATTTGTTTAGCAGGTGTTTCAGTGATGTTATGGGCGCCGAGCCAATGACGTTCAAATTGATTTTCGATCGCAAGACCGGGCGCATTTACGGCGCGCAGGCGGTCGGAAAAGAGGGAGTCGACAAACGGATCGATGTCATTGCCACCGCGATCAAAGGGGGATTGACCGTTCGGGATTTACCGGATTTGGAATTAGCTTATGCGCCGCCGTTCTCTTCGGCGAAAGACCCGGTCAATATGGCTGGGTATGTCGCCTCCAATATCATGGACGGGCTTGTCGAGACGGTGCAGTGGCATGAAATCGAACGGATTGTGGAGGCAGGGGGCGTGTTGATCGATGTCCGCACGGCGGAGGAAACGGCGCGCGGCATGATCCGCGGTTCGATTCACATTCCATTGGACGAATTGCGTGACCGTTTGCATGAGCTCCCGAAAGGAAAGACCATCTATGTGACATGCCAAGCTGGGCTGCGAGGATACATTGCCGTAAGGATTTTGCAGGGGCATGGGTTTCAGGCGAAAAACGTAGATGGCGGATACCGGCTGTACGCCGCTGTCAAGCGATAACGAATGGGGTGCCTTGCCGATAGCGGCAAGGCGTTTTTTTCGTTCTAATGAACTGTTTTTTGTTAGGTAGATTGACAATAGTGAAAAGGCTAGTTAACATACCCGTAGGGGTAGTTTTGTGAATAAAACTTTTTTTCCTCATTCGAAGGCATAGGAATGATGAAAGGATGTCGATCTATATGTCAGTGATATTCGCTTTCGTTGCAGGGGCGCTTTCTTTCTTTTCCCCTTGCATTTTTCCGATTGTTCCTGCTTATGTTGCCCATTTAACAGGCACTCCAATAGCGGAAAACAGAATCCAAGTTGGAAAACGGGAGATCCTCATGCGCTCCCTTGCGTTTATCGGCGGATTCAGTGTCATTTTCGTGCTGATGGGAGCGACGGCAAGTGCGATTGGACAGATGTTGGTTCAATATCGTGGGTTCATTGAGAGTGATGGTGAACATATGGGCGACTTGGTGTCCGCCTTGTCGTGCGGAAATGCCGGATATGCAAAAGTTTTATGAGCAGTATAAAGATGAGGGAGTGGAGATTGTCGCGGTCAATTTAACTCAATCGGAAAGGCAGCCGGAACATGTTGCGCGCTTCATTCAGGAGTATGGAATTACGTTTACTGTCGTTCTTGATGAAAAAGGAGAGGTATCCCGGCAATACCAAGCTCAAGCGATTCCGACGAGCTACTTGATCGATTCGAAAGGAATCATACAGAAAAGGAATCATACAGAAAAAATGATCGGACCGATGAGTTATGACTGGATCGTCGATCATATGCAATCGATCCAGTAAGTTTGGCAAAAGGGGAAATGGTGAATGAGAGAAGAAAGACCAAAGCCGACAGAGGATTCAAAATATATTCAGCAACACTTAGCCAATGAACGGACGTTTCTCGCTTGGATTCGCACTTCGATCGCTGTGATCGGAATTGCTTTCTTGATGATCAACTTGCATGAAAAATCAACGGCGAGCGCCCTGTCGACATTTCTTGTCCAGCTCATCGGGGCATTGGCGGTGGTGATTTCCGTCTGCACGATTGTGTTTTCCACCATTAGTTATGTCATGAAGACAAAACAAATTAATGAACAAACGTTCCGGCCGTCACGCCCGTTAATTTGGTTTTTGGCGTCCTTGTTGTTGCTGATCACTGGATTGTTTGGCTATTATTTCTTCACTTTGCTTTGACAGCGGCACTTTCTCGCCATTTTTTCTTTTTTGTTGACAAAAGGAAAGCGATTCGATAACATAGGGATTGTAATACACATACACGTATGTGTATACAACGCATGTACGTGTATAAAACCGGGATAGGTATCAAACATAATAACAAAAAACATAAGGAGGTTATCTCGATGAAAGTAGCGATCATTGCGGCAAACGGCGGGTTGTTTGATGCGTACAAGGTGTTCAACATCGCGACAGCCGCTGCGGCGGCAGACGCAGAAGTCGGCGTGTTTTTCACGTTTGAAGGGTTGAATCTCATCCACAAAGAAGCGCACAAACAATTGCCGATTCCTGAAGGGAAAGAACATTTTCAACAAGGGTTCCAAAAAGCGAACGTYCCATCGATTGCAGAATTGCTTCAAATGGCGCAAGGGATGGGTGTGAAGCTGATCGCTTGCCAAATGACCATGGACGTCATGGGGTTGGACAAAGACCAATTCGTTGATGGCATTGAAGTGGCGGGGGCGGCGACGTTCCTGCAGTTCGCGAAAGACGCGGACATTACATTGGCCTTCTAATGAGGGAGAGGAGGAAGGAGAATATGGCGCAAGTCACCGTTTATACAACCACTACATGCCCATATTGTGTAATGGCGAAAAACTTTTTGCGCGCCCAAGGGATTCCATTCAAGGAAGTGAATGTCGAGCTCAATCCGGAAGCGGCGCGGAGACTGGTGGAAACGACTGGGCAAATGGGCGTGCCGCAAATCGAAATTAACGGCCGCTGGGTGCTCGGGTATGATCCGGATGCCATTATGGCATTGTGGAATCAAGCGAATCATCGTTGAGAATAACGTGAATCATGACATCAGGAGGGGATATCGTTGGCAAAAACGATTTCGGTCAAAGAAATCGCCAATCAAATCATGCGCGGTGAAGAGTTGTTTATTGTAGACGCCCGCAACCCTGAAGATTTTGCCGATTGGCGGATCGAAGGCAAAGGCGTTGAGGTCGTCAATATTCCGTATTTTGACGTGTTGGACGGTATCGAACCGTATTTGGACCGTTTGCCGAAAGACAAAAGCAAAACGATTTATGCCGTTTGTGCGAAGGGCGGCTCGTCGGAGTTTGTGGCAGAGCAGTTGGAAGCGGCGGGCTATACGGACGTTTATTCGATTGAAGGCGGCATGAAAACTTGCTCCGCAGCCGAATGCTTATAAGGAAATCCGGCAGACGAATATGGGGAAACTGCATCCGACAGAAGACGAACAACGGGAGATGGAAATCGGCCCAAACCGTTGCGCCGTTCGGTAGGGAAAAGAAGCCGGCGTTTTCCGATGCCGGCCCTTTTCATGTTTCAGACTCATAATGGGCGTGTCGACTGGTTGATGTGAGTCGTTTGGAAACCGATAAAAAGAATACAATAACGAATACAAGTTGTCGAATAGGAGGGGACAGGATGACAGGGCATCGTTTTCATTATGAACACGCTGATCGACTGCTCGACCCGAAGCGCAAAGAGTGGATCGACCCGCAACAGGCGATTTCGATGTTGTCCGTGAAACCGGATGACACGGTCGTTGATCTTGGCGCCGGGAATGGCTATTTTACGATTCCTCTCGCGCAGGCGACAAATGGAAAAGTATACGCGGTCGATGTGCAGCCGGAAATGATCCAGTTATTAAAAAAACGGGCGCAGCAGTTTTCGATAACCAACATTGAATATCAGGTGGCGGATGTCGCTTCAACCGCCTTGCTTTCTCATTCGATGGATAAAGGAATCATGGCGTTTGTCTTTCATGAAGTGGAACAAAAAGACGCTGTCGTCGACGAGATTCGCCGCGTGATGAAGCCGAATGGACGATTTCTTTTCATTGAATGGGAAGCGGTTGAAAGCGAAATGGGGCCGCCGCTTCATGAGCGGATTCCGTCGGATGAACTGCTTTCCTATGTGAAACAAAAGGCGAGTGATGTGGAATTGGTCCGTTTTCACCCGGCTGTCTATGGTCTGTTGATTCGCTGGAAATAGCCGATTGTTCAGGGAAATGATTCTTGTTGTCATTATACTGCACAGGGTATATAATGATCGTGCATAGGAGAAGCAGAGGGGGTGAACCGTTGACAGGCAGTAGTTTGTTATTCTTTCTTTTTCTTTTGAGCGTTGCGTTGTACCGACGCTACTATCCTGTGAAAAATATTCCGTGCCTTCCGGTAGGAGAGGTGCCGGACGGCTTGCTTCTTGTCGACTTGCGCGATTATAATGAAAGCAATGGCCCCATATTTGGCCAAGCGTTGCATATTCCGGTGGCGTATTTGAAACGGCATGTTCGGCATATCCCGCGAAAGCCGCTTCATATCATTGCCCAAGATGCCATCGAAAAAAACGTCGGCATCCGGCTGTTGCGCCGCTATGGCTATGAGGTGAAAAGCTATTCGATCGCCGCTTGCGACTGCCGAGAAAGGGGGCGAATGGACCAATGGAATACAATAAAGAAATCAAAAACCGCTTAAAACGGATTGAAGGACAAATTAAAGGCGTTCTTGGCATGATGGAACAAGGGAAGGACTGCAAGAGCGTCGTTTCTCAGCTTTCAGCGGCGCGCAATGCCATTGACCGCGCCATTGCCGTGATCGTCAGCACGAATTTAGAGCACTGTCTGCGTGAAAGCATGCAAAAAGGAGAGAACACAGACGACCTTGTCAAAGAAGCAGTTGAACTATTGGTAAAAAGCCGATAACCCGTTGGTCAACAGCAAGAGAAAAACGTGTTGACAACGTTCTTTTTCTTGTAGTAATATACCCATAGGGGTAATGGTAATAAAACATATGATGTCAAGGAGGTTATCACAATGAACGTAGCGAAAGTATTGGATGCCAAAGGACTTGCCTGCCCGATGCCAGTGGTGAGAGCCAAAAAGGCGATGGACGAATTGGAATCGGGGCAAGTGCTGGAGGTGCAAACGACCGATAAAGGGGCGAAAAACGATTTGCCGGCATGGGCGAAAACAAGCGGGCATACGGTTATTGATATGAAAGAGGAAAACGGTGTGTTGACGTTCTGGATTCAAAAAGGATAATTTCCGGTCTTTCTTATACCTGTGTAAGGTATATAGAAAGGAGGCGGCCAGATGACACAGCCGAAGAAAAAGACGACGATCATTTTGTTCAGCGGCGACTATGACAAGGCGATGGCGGCCTACATCATCGCCAACGGCGCCGCGGCATACGACCATGACGTGACGATTTTTCATACGTTCTGGGGGCTGAACGCCTTGCGGAAAGAGGCGCCGGTTCCGGTGCAAAAAGGATTTCTCGAAAAGATGTTTGCGAAGATGATGCCGCGCGGCGCGGACCGCATGGGGCTGTCGCGCATGAATTTTGCCGGCATCGGCCCAAAGTTGATCAAAAAGGTGATCAAGAAACATAACGCCATGCCGCTTCCGCAGTTGATCGAGATGGCGAAAGAGCAAGGTATAAAACTCGTCGCCTGCCAAATGACGGTCGATTTGCTTGGACTGAAGCCGGAAGAATTGATCGACGGCATTGAGTTTGCCGGCGTCGCCGCGTATTTGGCGGATGCGTCGGAAGGAAATGTGAACTTATTCATTTAAAATGAGGGAACGATATGTCGCAAACGATCATCAACATCATCCTGTTTGTTTTGCTTGTTTGGTTTTTCGCCAGCCGCTTCATCCCGCCGAAAGGGGTGCGGATGATCACGACAGCGGAGTTGAAACGCCGGTTGAAAGAACCTGGGGTGCAATATATTGATGTGCGAACCCCAACGGAGTTTCGTTCTTACCATCTGCCAGGGTTTCGGAATATCCCGCTGCACGAATTGGCAACGCGCGTTCACGAACTATCCAAAGAAAAAGAAGTGATTGTCATTTGCCAAAGCGGGATGCGAAGCCAAAAAGCAAGCAAGATCTTAAAAAAACTTGGCTTCCGTTCCGTTACGAACGTCAAAGGAGGCCTGAACGCTTGGCAGTAGAGGAGGATGACGATGAAAACGATCACGCCAAAAGAGGTGGAAGAGCGCCTTCGCACGGGAGAGGCGCTTCACATCATCGACGTGCGCGAGCCGGATGAAGTCGCCGCAGGCAAAATTCCGGGAGCGGTCAACATTCCGCTCGGTTTGATCGAGTTCCGCATGCATGAATTGGACAAAAATGAAGAATATATTCTTGTCTGCCGTTCCGGCGGTCGGAGCGGCCGGGCGGCGGAATTTCTTGAAAGTCAAGGGTATCGGGTCATCAACATGACAGGCGGCATGCTGGCCTGGGAAGGGCCTGTCGAATAAACGTTCAAAGGGGGATTTGCTGATGATCAAAGTCGATATGACGGTAGACGCGAAAGGATTGTCCTGCCCGATGCCGATCGTCCGCACGAAAAAGGCGATCAACGAATTGGAGCCGGGCCAAGTGTTGGAAGTGCAGGCGACGGATAAGGGGTCCAAAGCCGATATCAAAGCATGGGCGGAAAGCACAGGGCATCAATATTTAGGAACAATTGAAGAAAATGGGATTTTGAAACATTATATCCGCAAGGCAACGGAAAATGAAGCACGCAAAGAAACGGCATTTCCTCATGTCGTATCGAATGAAGAATTGCAAGAAAAACTGGACGATCCTAATTCGTTTGTCTTGGATGTCCGCGAACCGGCGGAGTATGCGTTTGGCCATATTCCGGGCGCCGTTTCGATTCCGCTTGGAG
>NZ_MVKA01000045.1:0-20327 GCF_002042905.1 Geobacillus sp. LEMMY01 | reverse complement strand
CTGGGGCTGTAGTCGGTCCCAAGGGTTGGGCTGTTCGCCCATTAAAGCGGTACGCKAGCTGGGTTCAGAACGTCGTGAGACAGTTCGGTCCCTATCCGTCGCGGGCGCAGGMAATTTGAGAGGAGCTGTCCTTAGTACGAGAGGACCGGGATGGACGCACCGCTGGTGTACCAGTTGTCCCGCCAGGGGCACCGCTGGGTAGCTATGTGCGGACGGGATAAGCGCTGAAAGCATCTAAGCGTGAAGCCCCCCTCAAGATGAGATTTCCCACCGCGTGAAGCGGGTAAGATCCCTCGAAGATGACGAGGTCGATAGGTCCGAGGTGGAAGCGTGGCGACACGTGGAGCTGACGGATACTAATCGATCGAGGGCTTAACCAAGAAAAGCGCAGGCGAGCGGGTCGCCGCGACGGGCAAATGTTCTTCGCCTGCAGGGATTTACAATCCCGAAGGCGAAGGTTATTTGACCCCGAGCGGCGGCGAGCCGGAGCTGGACAATGCGAAAAGCGCAGGCGAGCGGCTTCTTCCAACGGTTATCTAGTTTTGAGGGAATGAACATCCTGTTGACAAATCCAACAGGATGGATATAATAATTACTGTCCAAGATGATAACCATTGCCTAGTGGCTATGGCGGAGGGGAAACACCCGTTCCCATCCCGAACACGGAAGTTAAGCCCTCCAGCGCCGATGGTAGTTGGGGCCAGCGCCCCTGCAAGAGTAGGTCGCTGCTAGGCAATGTTTCATTATTCCGCAATAGCTCAGCGACGAGCATTAGCATCATCGAATTCACTACGAGTTGCCTCGACGCATCTCGCTTCCTTGAATTAGCTGGCAGAGGAAGAGGCAGCGAGCACATTGGGAAGATGTGCATGACATATAGTTTATTCATCATTCCGCAATAGCTCAGCGGTAGAGCAACCGGCTGTTAACCGGTAGGTCGTAGGTTCGAATCCTACTTGCGGAGCCATTTTTGCGCTTCCATAGCTCAGTAGGTAGAGCACTTCCATGGTAAGGAAGAGGTCACCGGTTCGAGCCCGGTTGGAAGCTCCATTTATTTTCCGGCCCGTTGGTCAAGTGGTTAAGACACCGCCCTTTCACGGCGGTAACACGGGTTCGAATCCCGTACGGGTCACTCCATTTCGGCCAGTCGTCCTTTCAAGGATGATTGGCCGAAATGAAAAGTGTATACTTCCCTGATTGCTGAGATATAATAGCAATTGAATACAGCGTTTCTTTCTCATCGCGTTGGGCTATAGCCAAGCGGTAAGGCAACGGACTTTGACTCCGTGATGCGCTGGTTCGAATCCAGCTAGCCCAGCCATTATTTTTTTGTACATAAACATGGTCATGAGCCATTAGCTTAGTGACGAGCGTTACATCGTCGAATAGGCATCGAGTTGCCCCGACGCATCTGCTTCCTTGAACAGGCTGGCAGAGGAAGGGGCAGGTAGAGCTAAGATCATACTTAGAGTGTTATCCTAACTATGAGCCATTAGCTCAGTAACGAGCGTTACATCTTCGAGTTCGCTGCGAGTTGCCTCGACGCACTTGGCATCTTTGAATCGGCTGGGAGAGGAAGAGGCAGGTAGAGCTAGGTAGTACCTAGAGTGTTATCCTAACTATGAGCCATTAGCTCAGTAGGTAGAGCATCTGACTTTTAATCAGAGGGTCGGAGGTTCGAGTCCTCCATGGCTCACCATAGCGCGGAAGTAGTTCAGTGGTAGAACACCACCTTGCCAAGGTGGGGGTCGCGGGTTCGAGTCCCGTCTTCCGCTTGGGCGGGGCCTTAGCTCAGCTGGGAGAGCGCCTGCTTTGCACGCAGGAGGTCATCGGTTCGATCCCGATAGGCTCCATCAAGAGCAGACTGCTTGACAACCAAAAGCAGCCTGCTCTTTTTTGTTATATCGGTATAAATATTCAAAATTTTGTCAAGTTGAGTCATCCCCTTTCTTTCCTCTACAATAAAGACGTAACAGGAACCGGAAAGGAGTGGGAGACAGCATGAAGCCAATTTCAATTATCGGGGTTCCGATGGATTTAGGGCAGACACGCCGCGGCGTTGATATGGGGCCGAGCGCAATGCGTTATGCAGGCGTCATCGAACGTCTGGAACGTCTTCATTACGATATTGAAGATTTGGGAGATATTCCGATTGGGAAAGCAGAGCGGTTGCACGAGCAAGGAGATTCACGGTTGCGCAATTTGAAAGCGGTTGCGGAGGCGAATGAGAAACTCGCGGCGGCGGTTGACCAAGTCGTTCAGCGGGGGCGCTTCCCACTTGTGCTGGGCGGCGACCATAGCATCGCCATTGGCACGCTCGCCGGGGTGGCGAAACATTATGAGCGGCTTGGAGTGATCTGGTATGACGCGCACGGCGACGTCAACACCGAGGAAACGTCGCCGTCTGGAAACATTCATGGCATGCCGCTGGCGGCGAGCCTCGGGTTTGGCCATCCGGCGCTGACGCAAATCGGCGGATACAGCCCCAAAATCAAGCCGGAACATGTCGTGTTGATCGGCGTCCGTTCCCTTGATGAAGGGGAGAAGAAGTTTATTCGCGAAAAAGGAATCAAAATTTACACGATGCATGAGGTTGATCGGCTCGGAATGACAAGGGTGATGGAAGAAACGATCGCCTATTTAAAAGAACGAACGGATGGCGTTCATTTGTCGCTTGACTTGGATGGCCTTGACCCAAGCGACGCACCGGGAGTCGGAACGCCTGTCATTGGAGGATTGACATACCGCGAAAGCCATTTGGCGATGGAGATGCTGGCCGAAGCACAAATCATCACTTCAGCGGAATTTGTCGAAGTGAACCCGATCTTGGATGAGCGGAACAAAACAGCATCAGTTGCTGTAGCGCTGATGGGGTCGTTGTTTGGTGAAAAACTCATTTAATGCATGTGGGCAAAGAGGGTTGGTTGCGGGATTCACGGATATGATGATGATTTGTTCCCGCTGTTTGTGAAAGAGGGGCTGCCATTTGTTTGGCGTCCCCTCTTTTTCAGTTGTATGATACAATAAATATGTTGCATGAAACTTTTCTTGATCGAGCGCCGTAATATACGGTAAGCCGTGAGGCGGGGGTATTGTATTTTATGGATCTATTTATTAAAAAGAGAATTAAGGCGATCCAAAAAGGGGATCAAAACGCATACGCGGATCTTGTCGATTTGTATAAGGACAAGATTTACCGTCTTTGCTATCGAATGCTCGGCAATCGGCATGAGGCGGAAGATGCGGCGCAGGAGGCGTTCATCCGCGCCTACATCCATATTGATACGTACAATCCAGAAATGAAGTTTTCCACTTGGCTGTACCGAATCGCGACGAACTTGACGATCGATAAATTGCGGAAACGGAAGCCGGACGTGTATTTAGATGAAGAGGTCGGAGGCACGGACGGGTTGACGATGCAGGCTCAGCTTCCTTCCCGCGAAGCATCCCCGGAGGAGGCAGTGGAAAGCCTGGAGCTGCAAGAGACGGTGCAGCGGGCGATTGAGCGGTTGCCAGAAAAATATCGAAGCGTGATCGTGTTGAAATATATGGAAGATTTGTCGTTGCAAGAAATCAGCGAGATTTTAGGGTTGCCGGTCGGCACGGTGAAAACGCGGCTGCATCGCGGCCGCGAAGCGTTGCGCAGGCAATTGGGTCATTTATAAGAGGGTGGGAGACTATGGAATGTCCGAAAGAAATCGTGTTACTCATGCACAGCTATTTTGATGGGGATCTTCAGCCAGAAGGAGAGCAGCGGCTGAAGGAACATTTGCGTTCGTGCGCTGCGTGCGCTGCCCGTTTTCACGAGCTGAAAAAGACGGTTGCTTTCCTCCAATATGCCGCCCACGTTGCGGCGCCGCCGTCGTTTGCGGCCAAGGTCATGGAGGCGATGCCGAAAGAGAGAAAGACCGCGCGGCTGCGCCGTTTTATGCATCGTCACCCGCTGCTTACGGCTGCCTCGTTGTTTTTAGCGCTCACTTTAAGCAGCTTAGCTTCTTCATGGGGGGAAAGAGGCGCGTTTTCCGTCTCAGCTGATGAACATGTCATCATCCGCGATCATACTGTCATCGTGCCGAAAGGAGAAACGGTCAAAGGGGATATTGTCGTCCGCAATGGCTCGATTCGGATTGAAGGAACGGTTGATGGGGACGTGACTGTGATTCATGGAAAGAAATATATGGCGTCCGCCGGGCAAGTGACAGGGGAAGTGGAGGAAATTAATCAAGTGTTCGAATGGATTTGGTATAATATTAAAGAAAAGTTCAATCGTGCGCTCCAATCGATTGAATGATGGCAGCCATCGTTCGATGGCTTTTTCCGTGACCATCAGCAGATTGGAATTAGAGATAAAGGAAGTGTGAAGATGTCCTTCGAAGAGCTCCCCATCGTGTCATATTTATTAAAAGTGGTTGATATCCTTGTCGTTTGGTATGTGATTTACAAGTTGATCATGATGATTCGCGGGACGAAGGCCATTCAGCTGTTAAAAGGCATTTTTTTAATTATTTTGGTTCGTTTCGTGAGCAATTACCTCGGATTGACGACGTTGCAATGGCTGATGGATCAGGCGATCATTTGGGGATTTCTCGCGATCATCATCATTTTTCAACCAGAATTGCGGCGCGCCCTTGAGCAGATCGGCCGCGGGCGGCTGTTCACCCGCAACACGGTCAATGAAGATGAAGAGCGGATGCGAATGGTGGAAGCCATTGTAAAAGCGACCGAGTATATGGCGAAGCGACGCATCGGCGCGCTCATTTCGATCGAGCGGGAAACCGGGATGAACGATTATGTCGAAACCGGCATTATGTTAAACGCCCATGTATCGCCGGAACTGCTCATTAATATTTTCATTCCGAACACACCGCTCCATGATGGGGCGGTCATTATTCAAAAAAACCAAATCGCTGCGGCGGCCTGTTATTTACCGTTATCAGAAAGTCCGTTTATTTCGAAAGAGCTCGGAACACGCCATCGGGCGGCGCTCGGCATCAGCGAAGTGACCGACAGCGTCACCGTCGTCGTGTCGGAAGAGACGGGAGCAGTATCGTTGACGAAAAACGGCGAGCTGTACCGCGATTTAACGATCGATGAGTTTCGGGAGCTGTTGACCGGCGAACTTGCTCCAGCGACGAAGGCGCCTGCTTCTTCCCGTTGGCAGTGGAGGGGGAAGAAACATGGATAAGTTGATGGACCATCCTTGGTTTATTCGCGTTGTCTCCTTATTGCTGGCGATTATGCTGTATATGTCGGCCAATGTCGGGGCGAAAACCGGTGAGACGCGCAACACGTTTGGCCAGGAAGATACGGAAACGTTGATCGATATTCCGGTGGTCGCTTACTATGATGAAGACAACTTGGTCGTATCTGGCGTCCCGAAATACGTGAACGTTACGCTCCAAGGACCCGCCAGCATTGTCAAGCCGACGGCTCTGCAGCGGAATTTCGAGGTGTATGTCGATTTAACGGAATTGCCGTTAGGGACATACACGGTGCCGATCAAATACAGGGACATCTCCGACAAGTTGAAAGTGACGATTCAGCCTTCCTCGGCCAAAGTGACGATTCGTGAAAAAGTGTCGAAACGGTTTCCGGTCGGTGTTGAATTTTTCAATCGAAACAAAATGCCGGATGGCTATTCCGTTGGAGAACCGACTGTGAAACCAGATGCCGTGACGATTACCGGGGCGAAGGAACTAATCGACGAGATTGCGTTTGTCAAAGCCATCGTCGACTTAGATGGGGCGACGGAAACGCTGACGAGAGAGGCGCGCGTTCGGGTGTACGATCGACGGGGAAATGAGTTGGATATTGAGCCAGAGCCATCGTCGGTGGAAGTAACCGTGCCGGTGAAAAGCCCGAGCAAGACGGTGCCGGTTCAAGTGCAGACAACCGGAGAGCTGCCGGATGGTGTGCATCTTGTCAGCATCACGCCGGAGCCGGATCGAGTGACGATTTATGGACCGAAGGAAGTGTTGAACCATATTGACAAGCTGGAAGGATTGACAGTTGATTTGGACGACATTACCGATGATGCGACGGTAGAACTTGATGTTCCGCTCCCTGATGGGGCAAAAAACGTCGATCCAGACAAAATCAAGGTGCATATTGATGTGGAAAAAGACGTCACGCAAACGTGGAAAGACGTGCCGATCGCCGTCGTCGGCTTGCCGGATTCATACAAAGCTGAATTTGTCAAACCGCTTGAAGGCAAAATTACGGTCCGCCTTGTCGGTCCGCCTGATATCGTCCGCGGGTTGACAAAAGACGATATTCGTTTGTATGTCGATGTCCGTGGGCTTGACACCGGCGAACATCAAGTTCCCATTCAATGGAACCACCCTGAACAAGTCCAATGGCAGCCGTCGGCGGAAACGGCGATGGTCCATATTATCGATAAAGCAACTGCACAATAAACTGCATAGTAAGGAGAGAGTGAATGAATGGGCAAATATTTTGGCACTGATGGTGTACGAGGAGTCGCGAATCGTGAACTGACGCCAGAGTTGGCGTTTCAAATCGGCCGCTGCGGCGGATACGTGCTGACCAAAAGCGCTGAGCGCCCGAAAGTATTGATCGGGCGCGACACCCGCATTTCCGGCCATATGCTTGAAGGCGCCCTTGTCGCGGGGCTTTTGTCGATCGGGGCTGAAGTGATGCGCCTTGGCGTCATTTCCACGCCAGGTGTCGCCTATTTGACGAAGGCGCTTGGAGCGCAGGCCGGCATCATGATTTCTGCTTCTCACAACCCGGTGCAAGATAACGGCATTAAATTTTTCGGCCCGGACGGGTTCAAGCTGTCGGATGAGCAGGAAGCGGAAATTGAGGCGCTGATCGACAGCGCGGAGGATATGCTGCCGCGGCCGATCGGGGCTGGACTTGGGCAAGTAAACGACTATTTTGAAGGCGGGCAAAAATACTTGCAGTATTTAAAACAAACGATCGATGAAGAAGATTTTTCCGGGATGAAAATCGCCCTCGACTGCGCGCACGGGGCGACGTCATCGCTTGCGACGTACTTATTTGCCGATTTGGATGCGGATGTCGTGACGATGGGGGCGTCGCCCAATGGGCTCAACATTAACGAAGGAGTCGGTTCCACCCATCCGGAAGCGCTAGCCGCATTTGTCAAAGAAAAAGGAGCCGATGTCGGGCTCGCCTTTGACGGCGATGGCGACCGCCTCATCGCCGTGGATGAACGCGGCAACATTGTTGACGGCGATCAAATTATGTACATTTGCGCCAAATATTTAAAAGAAACCGGCCGCCTCAAGCACCAAACTGTCGTCTCGACGGTCATGAGCAACCTTGGGTTTTACAAGGCGCTTGAGGCGCAGGGAATCAAAAGTGTACAAACGGCCGTTGGCGACCGCTATGTCGTCGAGGAAATGAAGAAGAACGGCTATAATCTCGGCGGCGAGCAGTCCGGACATATCATCTTCCTCGACTACAACACGACGGGGGACGGAATGTTGACGGCGCTCCAGCTTGTCAACATCATGAAAATCAAAGGCAAGCCGCTTTCCGAATTGGCGGGGGAAATGAAAAAATACCCGCAGCTGCTTGTGAACGTCCGGGTAAAAGATAAAGAAAAAGCGATGGAAAATGAGCAAGTCAAGAAAGTGATCGCGGAAGTGGAAGCAGAGATGAACGGCAATGGCCGCGTCCTCGTTCGTCCGTCAGGGACGGAACCCCTCGTGCGCATTATGGCGGAGGCCCAAACCGAGGAAGCGTGCCGCGCCTACGTTGAGCGGATCGCGGATGTCGTCCGCCGTGAAATGGGAGCGGAATAATCGATTGTTTGGACAACCACCCTATGCATAGACGGAACGTTCGCTTCCGTTTATGCATAGGTTATTTTATATAAAGGGATGGATAGATGATAGTTGACGCCGCTGGGAATGTCCTGTAATATTAACGTTGTTGCCTTTTTCTTGAAAGGAGGCGATGGAAGGGCGAAGAGCGGAACATGGTGAAGTGATGGCTTGCCGCAACCGTAGGCATGGCCAACAAAGCAAAAAGGTGGTTGGTTGTTGCATCGGTTTTGACGAGACAAAAGCGCCTGGACTAAGCGTTGGACGGAAGAACGCTTAGTTGACGAGGAGGAGGTTTATCGAGGTTTTCGGCGGATGCCTCCCGGCTGGAGCGATGACAGCCGCAAGTCCTCTCTTAAAACAAAGGGGTGACCCTTTGCACAAAGGGGGGGATGTCATCGCGCGAAACGAAGAAGGGAGTCTGCCGCCCGTGGATCGGCGAGACCCCGAACATGTTCTTTGACAACTGAACAGGAAAGACGGTTCTCGTTAGCGGCAGCCTCCAAGATGAAAAGGAGGAACATTTGCCATGTGCGGCATTGTTGGCTATATCGGTTATCAAGATGTGAAGGAAATTTTATTGCGCGGATTGGAAAAACTCGAGTATCGCGGCTACGATTCGGCGGGGATCGCCGTATTGAACGAAAGCGGCGTGCATGTGTTTAAGGAAAAAGGACGGATCGCTGATTTGCGCCGCATCGTCGACCCGAACGTCAACGCAACGGTCGGCATTGGCCATACACGCTGGGCGACACACGGGGCGCCAAGCCGAGTGAACGCCCACCCGCATCAAAGCGCCTCAGGCCGTTTTACGCTCGTGCATAACGGTGTCATTGAAAACTATGAAATGGTCAAGCGCGATTATTTAGCCGATGTTGCGTTTCAAAGCGATACGGATACGGAAGTGATCGTCCAGCTCGTGGAAAAATTCGTCCGTGACGGGCTGACAACGGAAGAAGCGTTCCGAAAAACGCTCTCGCAGTTAAAAGGATCGTACGCCATCGCCATGATCGATGCACAAGACGAAAACACCATCTATGCAGCGAAAAACAAAAGCCCGCTTCTCGTCGGATTGGGTGATGGGTTTAACGTCGTGGCGAGCGATGCGATGGCGATGCTTCAAGTGACGAATCAATTCGTCGAACTGATGGATGGGGAACTAGTCATCGTCACGAGCGAGAACGTCACGATTCAAACGCTAAACGGTGAAACAGTCGAACGGAAGCCATTTACGGCTGAGCTCGATGCGAGCGACATTGAAAAAGGGACGTATCCGCATTACATGCTGAAAGAAATTGATGAGCAGCCGTTCGTCATCCGCCGCATCATTCAAAAATACCAAGATGACAACGGTGAATTGGCCATTGACAAAGCGATCATCAATGAGGTGCTGAACGCCGACCGCCTGTACATTGTCGCGTGCGGAACGAGCTACCACGCAGGTCTTGTCGGCAAGCAATTGATCGAGTCGTGGGCGAAAATTCCAGTCGAAGTGCATATTGCCAGCGAATTTTCGTACAACATGCCGCTGTTGTCGGAAAAGCCGCTCTTCATCTTTATCTCGCAAAGCGGCGAAACGGCCGACAGCCGCGCCGTGCTCGTGCAAACGAACAAACTCGGCTATAAAGCGATCACGATCACGAACGTCCCAGGTTCGACGCTGTCGCGGGAAGCCGATTATACTCTCCTGTTGCACGCCGGCCCGGAAATCGCCGTTGCCTCGACAAAGGCATATACGGCGCAAATTGCTGTGCTTGCGATTTTGGCCGCCGCGGCGGCGAAAGCGAAAGGCTTTGAGCTGGACTTTGACTTGACGAAAGAGCTCGCCATCGTCGCCAATGTGATGGAAATGCTGTGTGATGCGAAAGAGGAAATGGAGAAAATCGCAAGCGACTACTTGACGTTGACGCGCAACTGCTTCTTTATCGGCCGTGCCGTTGACTACTATGTCTGCCTAGAAGGCGCGCTGAAACTGAAGGAGATCTCTTACATCCAAGCGGAAGGGTTCGCCGGCGGCGAGCTGAAACACGGCACGATCGCCTTGATTGAGGACGGCACGCCGGTCATCGCCCTCGCCACCCAAGAGCACGTCAACTTAAGCATTCGCGGCAACGTAAAAGAAGTCGTCGCCCGCGGCGCGAACCCGTGCGTCATCTCGATGCGCGGCCTGGAAGGCGACGGCGACCGCTTCATCATCCCGGCTGTCCATCCGGATCTTACGCCGCTTGTGTCCGTCGTGCCGTTGCAGCTGATCGCATACTATGCCGCCTTGCACCGCGGCTGCGACGTCGACAAACCGCGCAACTTGGCGAAGAGCGTGACGGTGGAGTGAGCGGTTCGTTGGTCGGAAAGACTGTGTCCGCGGAAAATAAAGTTGGTAACTAGAAAATAAAGATGGTAACTGAAAAATAAAGTTGGTAACTGGAAAATAAAGATGGTAACCAAGATAAAAGTGTTGGCAATGCTTTATTGCCAACACTTTTATTGTTTTTTAAAATAAATCGGTTAAATTCATATGGAAACTCACAATGAAGGGTTCTATACTAAAAATGAAAAAGGAAAGGATTTTACAACAGAGAATTTTGTTGAAAGGATTATGATGGTATAAAAGGAGTGGGATTATGAATTTTTCTGATAAAGTAAGTTTAATTTGGAATACTGCCGAATTATTACGTGGTGATTATAAACAATCCGATTATGGTAAAGTCATTTTACCGCTTACGGTCATCCGTCGATTAGATTGTGTTCTTGAACCTACAAAGGATGCAGTATTAGAAAAATATAAAACGATGCAAGAACCTTTAACCTTGTTTAATCAAAGAATTTTATACCGTGTAGCCAATGCGCCGTTTTATAATGTTAGCCCTTTTACATTGAAGAGCCTAAAGAATTATCCTAATTTGTTAGCAGATAACTTTCGTACATATTTGAACGGATTTTCCGAAAACGTCCGGGAAATTCTCCGGCATTTTGATTTTGACGTGCATATTCAGAGATTAAGCGAATCAAATTTGTTGTATTTAGTATTAGATGAATTCTTAAAAATTAATCTTCATCCGGATGTCGTAAGCAACATTGAAATGGGGTACATATTTGAGGAGCTTATCCGTCGTTTCTCTGAACAATCCAACGAAACTGCCGGAGAACATTTTACTCCACGAGAAGTAATCAAATTAATGGTAAATATCTTGTTTGATGCCGATAAAGAAGCGTTAACCGGAGAAAAAGTTGTTCGTAAAATTTATGATCCAGCTTGTGGAACAGGAGGAATGCTTGCAGTAGCTCATGAGTATCTACGAAAGTTAAATCCTACGATGAATATCGAAGTTTTCGGACAGGAATTAAATCCTGAATCCTATGCAATTTGTAAAGCAGATATGCTTATCAAAGGGTTAAATGCGTCTAATATAAAATTTGGAAATAGCTTTACTCAAGATGGGTTACAGAATGAACAATTCCATTATTTCCTTTCTAATCCGCCATTTGGAGTTGATTGGAAAAAAGTTCAAAAAGAAATTGAAAAAGAACATAAAGAGCTGGGTTACTCAGGAAGATTTGGGGCAGGTCTTCCTCGCGTAAGTGATGGATCATTATTATTCTTACAACATATGATTTCTAAAATGAAACCAGGAGAAAGTCGTATTGCTATTGTTTTAAACGGAAGTCCGTTGTTCACTGGTGGAGCTGGTTCAGGGGAAAGCGAAATACGGAGATGGATTATTGAAAACGACTGGCTTGAAGCGATTATTGCTCTTCCGACAGATCTTTTTTATAACACCGGTATTGCAACCTATGTATGGATTTTAAGCAACCATAAAAGTCCAGAAAGACAAGGGAAGATCCAACTTATTAATGCGGTAGATTTTTATCAAAAAATGCGTAAAAACTTAGGAAATAAAAGAAATGAGCTTAGTGAAGAGCATATTCAAAAAATTGTAGAGCTATACAGCTTCTTCGAAGAAAATGAATACAGCAAAATCTTTGATAATGAAGACTTTGGCTATCGACGTATTACCATTGAACGACCATTACGATTGAATTTTCAAACGAGCAAAGAGCGAATAGAAAGACTTTATGAGCAAAAATCATTTACAAAACTAACAAAAGAAGAACAAGGGGCAATTATGAATGCAATCAGAGATATTGATGATTCAAAACTTTTCCGAAATCGAGATGAATTTGAAAAAGAATTGAAAAACGTAATGAAAAAAGCAGGGTTATCCGTAAAAGCACCGGTGATGAAAGCCATTTTAACGGCGTTATCCGAAAAAGACGAAAATGCAGATATTTGCTTTGATAAAGACGGAAATCCGGAACCAGATCCAGAACTTCGTGATTATGAAAACGTACCATTAAAACAAGATATTTATGAGTATTTTGAGCAGGAAGTAAAACCTTATGTTCCGGATGCCTGGATTAATGAAACGATAACCGATGATAAAGATGGATTCGTTGGAAAAGTTGGCTATGAGATTTCGTTTACTCGTCATTTTTACAAATTTGAAAAACTTCGTCCATCCTCCGAAATTGCCAAAGAAATTCAAGAGCTTGAAGCAAGTATTGCGGAGAAGATTCGGGGGTTGTTGGTATGAAGGATTTAAAACAGATAGAACAATACACTTCTTATCCGAAATATAAAGATTCAGGAATTGAGTGGTTAGGTAAAGTACCTGAACATTGGAAAATAGGAAGGTTAAAAAATAGTATTAAATCAGTAAGCAACGGTGTATGGGGAAATGAACCTCAATTTGATGAAAATGACATAGTTTGTCTGAGAGTAGCGGATTTCAATAGAGATGATTTGACCATAAATGTTAAAAATTTGACAGTTCGTAATGTGAAACCTAATGATAAAAATAAAAGGTTAATTGAATTTGGAGATCTTTTACTAGAAAAGTCTGGTGGTGGGGATTTGCAACCAGTTGGGTTTGTGGTTAGATTTACACATAACTTTCCTGCGATTTGTTCAAATTTTATTGCAAGAATTCAGACGAATGAATTATCCGATTCAAATTATTTTAAATACGTTCATAATACTCTTTATAATTTAAGAATTAATAAAAGAAGTATAAAACAAACGACAGGCATTCAAAATTTAGATCAAGAACTATATTTTAACGAAGTTGTTCCGTTCCCACCACTAAAAGAACAAAAAGAAATTGCCGATTTCCTAGATCATAAAACTTCCCAAATTGATTCTATTATCAAAGATAAAGAACGGCTCATCGAATGTCTCAAGGAATATCGCCAATCCATCATCACTGAAGCGGTGACAAAAGGATTATCGCCAGAAACAACTAAGATGAAGGATTCAGGGATTGAATGGCTTGGAGAAGTACCTGAGCATTGGGAAATCAAAAAAATAAAATATTTATTTAAGCAGATTGATGAGAGAAATAATTCGGAAGACGCTGAATTATTATCTCTTTATACTGATATAGGTGTCAAACCAAGAAAAGAACTAGAACAGAAGGGAAATAAAGCACAAACCGTTATTGATTACAAAATTGTTAAGAAGAATGACATTGTTGTTAATAAATTATTAGCATGGATGGGGGCAATTTCAATTTCAGATTACGAAGGGGTTTGTAGCCCAGATTATGATGTTTACAGAAAAATAGATGAAGAAATTGAACCAAGATTTTATCACTATTATTTTAGATCTCATTATTTCAAAGGTGATTGCTATAGGTTTGGAAAAGGAATTATGATGATGAGATGGCGAATATATCCAGAACAATTTAAATCAATTTTTGTAGTAAAACCACCTTATGATGAACAAGTACAAATTGTAAACTATGTTGAAAGAATATATACAGAATATGAAAATTTAATTGAAGCAATAAATAATCAAATAAAGAAGTTGCATGAATTTCGAGAATCTTTAATTTATGAAGCCGTTACCGGAAAAATCGATGTTCGTGGATTTCGAAAGGGGGAATAAACATGACCGTCGATCATCGTGAAGTGGCTTTTGAATCAGCGATAGAACATGTATTACTTCAGCAGGGTTATCTGAAAGGTAATCCTGCTGAATTTAATCCTTATTTAGGGCTATTTCCAACCAGATTAATCAATTTTATTAAAGATACACAGCCAAAGGCTTGGGAAGCACTTGAAACGATTTATGGAGCAAATATTGAAAATAGTTTTCTTACATCCCTTACAAGAGCAATTAAAACGCACCCAAAAGGGTTAATTGGTTTGCTACGTGATAGTGCTAAGGGTAAATATAAAGACCGCGGTATTCCAATAAGATTATTCTTTTTAAAACCAGACAATGATTTAAATCCAGATGCAGTAGCTAATTATCATAAAAATCGATTAACGATTACACGACAAGTGAAATACAGCACAAAAAGTAATGAATCCATTGATGTGGTAATTGATTTGAATGGATTTCCAATTATCACAATGGAATTAAAAAATCATTTAACTGGTCAATCCTATGAAGATGCTATTGAACAATACAAAGACCGAGATCCAAACGAGCCGATCTTTTTGTTTAATCAGCGCTCTCTCGTTCATTTTGCAGTCGACCCAGATGAAGTTCATATGACAACAGAATTAAAAAAAGAAAAGACGTACTTTTTACCATTCAATAAAGGATATGAATACGGTAAAGGAAATCCGCCACACCCATCTGGATATAAAACTTCGTATCTTTGGGAAGAAATTTTGTAACTATTCAGCCACATCATAAAGTGAGCTGAATATTTTTTGCTTTTCCTGTCCATGATGTGAATATTGATAGACAAGGAGGTGAATCGCATGTTGACGGTACAACAAGCTGTATTTACAGTTGAGAGCTTAATCGGCAAAGTTCAACAACAAAAACAGCTCATTCATCAACTCATTCAAGAAAATGAACATTTGCGTCACGAAAACAAACAACTACGCAAAGAAAATGAACAACTGAAGTACCGTGTTCAAGAGCTGGAAGCACGCACGAAAAAAAACAGCTCCAATAGCCATTTGCCCCCATCTTCTGACCGTTTTGAGAAAAAGCGTTCCTCCCGCGAGCCGTCTGGCAAAAAGCCTGGTGGGCAAGAGGGACATGAGGGGAAGACGCTCCGTCAAGTGGAACATCCACATCATCGTGTCGTCCACCGTGTGCATACGTGTCAAGGATGTGGAGCTTCTTTGCGTGACGTCAAACCGTTCAAAGTCGATATCCGTCAAGTGTTTGATGTCCCTCGTGTGGCGATCGAGGTGACACAACATGAACGTGAAGTGAAATCGTGTCCACATTGTCGATGCGTGCAACAAGCCGAATTCCCATCCCATGTCACGAATCATGTGCAATACGGTCCACGGCTCACGGCGCTCGTTGTTTATTTACATCATATCCAATTGATCCCGTACAAGCGTTTAAGTGATACAATCGAAGCGTTATATCAACACTCGATTAGTACAGGAACCCTTGCCAATATGGTGAAACGAGGACGCGAAGCGCTGGAATCAAATATGGACATCATCGAAGACGCCTTACTTGAATCCAACATCCTGCATGTCGATGAAACGAGTTTGCGCATCAATGGGAAACTCGCATGGGTGCATGTCGCGTGTACATCGAGATATACATACTTGGCTCCTCACGCTTCTCGTGGAAAAAAAGCGACCGATGATATCGGGATTCTTCCCCGATATGAAGGGACGATGATGCACGATGCGTTCGGTACGTATCCGAAATACACACATGCCACCCATGCCCTTTGTCATGCCCACCATTTGCGTGAGTTAAAAGGATTCATCGAACAGGGGCATACGTGGGCGATGCGCATGACCACGTTTCTGTTAGCCGCCAAGCAAGCCGTCGAAGCCCATCACGGTGCACTTTCCGAAGAAGAAGCGAGACGGTGGGAACGAGTGTATGATCGCATCCTAGAAAGAGCACAACACCGATTAGAAACGATGACGCCTCTTCCGAAAAAAGCACTTGCTTTTGTTCGACGSCTTCAAAAACGAAAGGAAGAAGCGCTGCGTTTCTTACGTGAAGTACATGTTCCCTTTGAYAACAACCAAGCCGAACGCGATCTTCGCATGGTCAAAGTCAAAGAGAACATTTCGGGTACGTTTCGCGAAGAAACATTCGCGCAGTCGTTTTGCATCGCAAGAAGCATCGTTTCCACACTGACGAAACACGAAAAAAACGTGTGGGATTCGTTATGTCTTCTGTTGGCAGGCGAAACGATCGATCGAGTTCTTTCCGCTACCTAGGGCATTTTCTATGACCGAAATGCCCTATTTGTGCTGGGCTTTTTTATACACTAGCACTGGGGTGAATAGTTACCCTTGCTCTTCCCAATAAGTTTTTTCTATCATGATTTTTTCAATGACACGGTTGGAAGCAAGTTCAGTCGATGGTTTAATAGAACGAGCCAGAAGTTTTGGTTGGTCATTATGATAAACATCAATTAAAAAGTCGGTTGTCATTACCGCTCTTTCTTGTGTTTTTGGTACCGCTGGATGTTTAATCCCTAGTTTATCTGCAATTTCTATTGTTGCTTCAAGCGGTAATGGGTATTGTTCTCTTATATCTGTCACTGCCGATGCCCATTCCAATACGTAAAAAAATGAAAGCTCTAATTTGGACAAAAAATGATGAATTCTCCCTGTTTTCCATCCTGCAATTCTTGTTGATAATCCTTCCGAAGGAACATCGCGTACAGTTAGCCAAGGTTTGTAATCTTGTTTTGCCCCTTGTCCGCGACCTTCTTTTATTAATTTTGAATATTGATTTTCGTTGGTTGATTTATATCTAGACATTTTGTATCAACTCCTGTTAAGATATTATTATCAAGTTTTCAGAATTTATTCACCGATTGGTGAATTTTTGCCAAAAAACCCTTAGGAGGGATTTTTTATGTCTTTTGGAAGCAATGTTCGGTATTTTCGTATTAAACGGGGGCTCACATTAAAAGATCTTTCCGAACAATTGAATGTTTCCATTAATTATCTAAGCAAGCTTGAACAAGATAAGGCTAAAATTAGACCGGATTTTTTGCCTTTACTATGTTCTGCTTTGAAAATTGAAATTAATGACCTCTACAAAGATCACGAACAAAATGTGTTCAAAGGAAACTAGCATCATTCGCTGCTCATTGTAAACCAAACATAAAACCGATTCATTACCTAAAATTTTCAAGATGGTTTTCCAATCCAAATATTTTTTTAATCAAAAATTTAATAAAAATCCCTATAAAATTTGGGTGAAAAAATGTTTTTCGGGAATTCCAATTCATGTAAATATTTTTTTAGGTGTTTTCAAAACCACCTTTTTTCATCGTTAACAAACAAAAAACGGGTTTTGAAAAACCCGTTAATTTTTCCCAATCCTATATATCGTTTTTTATATTTAAGAACCGATTAAAATCATGCAGCTTCATTTGAAATTTTTTCTTTTCTGTGTCAGCGCAATATGTAATGGATAAATAAATCAATCGTTTGACCTCTTCCAGTATATCTGGATCCTTAAAATGTTGCGCTATGTTTTTCGGAAGCGGTTTTTTTTCGACCGAAAGAATCAGAAGTTCTCTCCAGTTGCTTGGCTCTTTTATTTCTTTCCCTTTCAAAACTTCAATTGCACCGTTTAAAGACATTTCATCAATCGCATGTAAATAAGCCTCAAAATATTCCGCTTTAGGTTGCGTACCTTCTAAAAATTCTGCAACTCTTCTTTTTACTTCACTTTGTTTTATATTTTTTTTACGATATTTAGTTTGTAATATTTTGGTTAATTTCTCGATGAATGAATTATATTTTTTCTTATCGTTTTTGTACAAATCTCTTATATAACTTCTAACCCGTTCGATATACATTTTTAATTTTCCTCTTTGTTTTTTTATTTCGTTTTTATTTTTTATTAACAAAAAAAAGTATTAAATAAACATTTTGTTTTAAAAAGTTATAAAAAAAGCTTGGTAAAAATACCAAGCCATCATTTCTTTGAATTCTTAATCATATTATAAACAATTTTACCCACTACTTCGCTGATCATCTTACAACCTTCATCGCTGGAAGCAATAAACTCCATTAATTTATCTAATTGTTTGTTCTCATGGTCTAATTCTCTCTTTTGTTCCATGAAGGAGTCAATGATTCCGTCGATAAATTGATTTTGGAATGGATATCGGAAATCATTATAGGAGTTGTTTAATACCTGTTCTTTCATTCCAGGCATATTAGCAAATGATTCAGCTACCTGATACAACTGCTCACTTACAACTTCATCATCTAAGTCCAATCCATATAATTCGTTTATTTGGTTTACGATCTCAGATAAAAGCGTATACTCCGGTTTTCTTGTTTTTCCACCAGCAACTTTTCCGCCCGTTAATGGTTCGCTTGCACCTTTCTCCAATTCAATCGCGCCTTCGGCAACCTTTTGAATACGGTAATATTCTAGATCAACAAGATCATTTGAAAAATTATTATTGTTTTTCTTTTTACCTGCATTTATTTTTTGGTAAAGAAACCTAATAAAAGTAAAATAACGTTTCATTTCTTCATCATATTCAATGAGTTGAGAAAGAAAAAGATATTGTGAAATAAACTTTTTCATCATGGATTTTGCATCATCTTTTTGATCTTCAGTAAGATAGTTAAGCCGTTTTTCAGGAAGTGCTAATATCTTATATAACTTTGCATGGTCACTAGATGTTTGTTTTGCTTTTGGTTGAAAGAAAACTTTACAAAATTCATCAATCTCATTTTCCTCATAAATTCGTAAGTCATCCAGCAATCTCTTATATTCATAAACAATATTCGGATCTGTAGGTTCATCAATTTCCGTTTTTTCATAATAAGGCTGGAATGCTTTGCGGATTGTTTCGCGGTCATTAACAAAATCAAGCACAAATGTATCGTGTTTTTCAGGATGTGTACGATTTAATCGCGATAGCGTTTGTACCGCTTTGACGCCTGATAATTTTTTATCAACGTACATTGTATGAAGAAGTGGTTGATCAAAACCTGTTTGGTATTTGTCCGCCACAATCATGATTTTATAATCATCTTCTTCAAATTTAGATTTCGTTTGGGATTCAGGGAACCCGTTCATTTCTGATTCCGTTTTTGTTTCGCCTAATTCTTCATCATGTACTTTTCCTGAAAAAGCAACTAATACATATAAATCTTTATAATTCTTTTTCTTTAGATACTCTTGGAATGCATCCATGTATCGTTTCGCATGAAGACGTGAGCTTGTGACAACCATCGCTTTTGCTTTACCGCCAATTTTATGGCGAGTAAAGTTTCGAAAATGTTCAATGATTATTTCTGCCTTTTGAGATAAGTTAGTCGGATGTAATGATACAAAACGAGCAATTCCCTTCATGGTCGTTTTCTTTTCTACTTCTGGATCATCATTGATTGCTTTGCATATTTTAAAATATGTTTCGTATGTAACGTAATTTTTCAACACATCTAAAATAAAACCTTCTTCAATAGCTTGGCGCATGGAATACAGATGGAATGGTTCAGGTTTTCCTTCTTCATTTATTTGCCCAAACATCTCTAATGTTTTTTTCTTTGGTGTCGCTGTAAATGCGAATAAGCTTAAGTTTTGTTTTCTTTTATAAGCCGATAAAATGCTAGCAATCTGATCATCAATATCCGGCTCATCGCTTTCTTCAAGAGCATCTGCTTCGGCTGCTTGGTTTAAATTTTTGTAGGATAGAATATCCTTCATTTTTCTGGCAGTTATCCCTGTTTGAGAACTATGAGCTTCATCCATAATGATGGCGTATGTTGCATTTTCAGGCATTGATTGAATTTTCTCAATCACAAAAGGAAATTTCTGAAGGGTTGTTACAATAATTTTAGATCCATTATTTAAAGCTTCAGCTAACTGATTAGAATCTTTATCGATATAAGCAACAAAGCCTGGAGTAGAGTCAAATTGACGAATAGTTTCTTGAATTTGTGTATCAAGGACAACTCGGTCAGTAATCACAATAACTGTATTAAAAATAACATTACCTTTTGCGTCTGCTAGTGATGCTAGTCGATAGGAAAGCCATGCGATCGTGTTGCTCTTTCCGCTTCCTGCAGAATGTTGAATTAAATAGCGTTTTCCTGGACCATTTGCTAATACATCATCTACAATTTTCCTTACAGCATCCAATTGATGAAAACGAGGGAAAATTAATTGTTTTTTATCTTTTTTCTTATTCTTTTTGTCTTTTTCAATTTTTAGCTCGATAAAGTTTTGTAAAACATCAAATAAGCTATCTTTTTGTAAAATTTCGTAACTATTCACCCCAGTGCTAGTGTATAAAAAAGCCCAGCACAAATAGGGCATTTCGGTCATAGAAAATGCCCTAGGTAGCGGAAAGAACTCGATCGATCGTTTCGCCTGCCAACAGAAGACATAACGAATCCCACACGTTTTTTTCGTGTTTCGTCAGTGTGGAAACGATGCTTCTTGCGATGCAAAACGACTGCGCGAATGTTTCTTCGCGAAACGTACCCGAAATGTTCTCTTTGACTTTGACCATGCGAAGATCGCTC
>NZ_MVKA01000032.1:0-35848 GCF_002042905.1 Geobacillus sp. LEMMY01 | reverse complement strand
TCCCCATCGACGGGGCGGTKTGGCACCKCGATGTCGGCTCATCGCATCCTGGGGCTGTAGTCGGTCCCAAGGGTTGGGCTGTTCGCCCATTAAAGCGGTACGCGAGCTGGGTTCAGAACGTCGTGAGACAGTTCGGTCCCTATCCGTCGCGGGCGSAGGAAATTTGAGAGGAGCTGTCCTTAGTACGAGAGGACCGGGATGGACGCACCGCTGGTGTACCAGTTGTCCCGCCAGGGGCACCGCTGGGTAGCTATGTGCGGACGGGATAAGCGCTGAAAGCATCTAAGCGTGAAGCCCCCCTCAAGATGAGATTTCCCACCGCGYRAAGCGGGTAAGATCCCTCGAAGATGACGAGGTCGATAGGTCCGAGGTGGAAGCGTGGCGACACGTGGAGCTGACGGATACTAATCGATCGAGGGCTTAACCTAGTGAGAAAAGTGGAGGCCGCCCGCTTATCGGCGAGGTGCGCTGGAGGGCCTGCGAGGAGGCTCGAACCAAGCAAAGCTTGGTTCTGCGTGGGTGGTATCACAGGAGCGTAAGCAATGTGTCGCCGCCGCAGCAGGACCGAAGCGTCGCGAGCCGATGGCGGCCGGAACTAGACAGTACGAAAAGTGGAAGCGCCGCGTCTTCTTCCGACGGTTATCTAGTTTTGAAGGAATGAACTTCCTTCTTGACATTGTTTGTTTTTCAAGTATAATAAATGATGTCAAAATCCAAATGCTTGCCTAGTGGCTATGGCGGAGGGGAAACACCCGTTCCCATCCCGAACACGGAAGTTAAGCCCTCCAGCGCCGATGGTAGTTGGGGCCAGCGCCCCTGCAAGAGTAGGTCGCTGCTAGGCAGGCAAAAAAATGAGGGAGCTGAATGGTTCTCTCATTATTTTTGCCTAATGGGAAATGAGTCATTTTGAATGACGCCATTTTCAATCCTCTCCCCCAAAATGTAAAGCGTGATCATCGTTTCCTAGACCCCCTTTTTCATAAAAGCGATAGGAAACGGAAACTCGCGTAAGGGTGTCCTGTACGGCATGGACACCCTCTTTTTTTATTTTTTCGGAAAGACAGGTATCTTCTTTTTTGCACTCGTGGGGAGATTATTCGCTTTTTTTGATGACAATTTTCTTTTTCGGCTCGTCAGGGATAAGTCGATGCAGATGGATGAACAACAGGCCGTTATGGTATGTTGCTTCGATGCGGTCCTCCTTGACGGCGAACGGCAGTGGGATTGTTTTTTGGAATTGGCCTTGGAAAATGCCTTCTTCCACTAGCTCAAACCCTTTGAAGTTTAGATTAATGGTTGCTTTCACTTCCAACGTTTTGTATGATACATACACTTCTGCATCTTCGATTTTTTCGAGCCCTGGGAGGCTGATGACAACGAGCAGTTCGTTGTCTTTTTTGTAGATGTTCATACCGGATGATGGCTTGTTCGATGACGGCAGCAACGGCTGGATGCTCCCCCAAAAATCATTTTGGAAAAATTGCTGCCAATGTTTTGTCCAATCGGAAAACGGCGTAAACGGGTTTTCTTTGGCCATCGTGTCTCTCCTCCTCCGCTCCTTCATCATATGCCGTTGTTTTCATTTGGTGATTTCAAAAACACGAACATTCGCTTTATTGATATATCGAATGTTCGATTTTTTCCTTGACACGTCTCAAAAACACCTGTTACTATAAAAGTAACTTCATAGTGTAATGAGAAGATCCCTCATATAATTTTGGGAATATGGCCCAAAAGTTTCTACCCAATAACCGTAAATTATTGGACTATGAGGGAAAGGATCGGTTTTGGCTTTTTTTTTTCGATCAGCAACTGTTAAAGCCCAGAACGATGCTTTCCCTCGTTTATGGACGGGAACGCATGTTCTGGGTTTTGTTGTGCTAGCAAAAGGAGTGAAACGGTATGAGCCCGCTCGTTGGGGTGATCATGGGAAGCCATTCGGATTGGGAAACGATGAAACATGCTTGCGCCATTTTGGAGGAATTGGGCGTTCCGTTTGAGAAAAAAGTCGTATCGGCGCACCGGACGCCGGATGAGATGTTTCTGTATGCGGAAACGGCGGAGGAGCGGGGCATTCGAGTGATCATTGCCGGAGCTGGCGGGGCGGCTCACTTGCCGGGGATGATCGCGGCGAAAACGACGCTGCCGGTGATTGGGGTGCCGGTGCAGTCAAAAGCATTGAATGGACTTGACTCGTTATTGTCGATTGTGCAAATGCCAGGCGGGGTGCCGGTGGCGACGGTGGCGATCGGCAAGGCGGGGGCGACCAACGCTGGACTGCTCGCCGCATCGATTCTTGGACTGCTTGAGCCACGCTATATGGAGGCGCTCAAAGCGCGGCGGGAAGCGATTCGCAAACAAATCGTAGAAAGCAGTGATCAATTTGACTAAGCAACGGATCGTTCCTGGGCAGACGATTGGCATCATCGGCGGGGGGCAGCTCGGGCGGATGATGGCTTTGGCGGCGCGCGAGATGGGCTTTCGCATTGCCGTGCTCGACCCAACGCCTGACTCCCCGTGCGGGCAAGTGGCTGATATCGAAATGATGGCGGCGTATCATGATTTGGACGCTATTGCCGAACTGGCGCGCGTGAGCGATGTCATTACGTACGAATTTGAAAATATCGATGCGCGAGCGCTTGAGTGGCTGGAGGCAAACGCCTATGTCCCGCAAGGAAGCCGACTGCTTGCGGTGACGCAAGACCGGGCGCTGGAGAAAGCGGCGATCGTTGATGCCGGCTTGCCGGTGGCGCCCTATGTCGAAGTGAATGGAGCGGAGGAACTTGAACAAGCCGTTCAGACGATCGGGTTCCCGTGCGTCTTGAAAACGCGGCGCGGCGGCTACGACGGCAAAGGGCAATATGTGCTGCGCGGCGAAGGCGATCTAGCCAAAGCGGCTGATTTGCTTCGGCTTGGCCCATGCATTTTGGAAGGCTGGGTGCCGTTTGTGAAGGAAATGTCGGTCATTGTCGCCCGCAACCTCGATGGTGAGACGGCTGTTTTTCCAGTGGCGGAAAATATTCATATCAAGAACATTTTGCATCAAACGATCGTTCCGGCCCGAATTCCGGAAAGCGTGCAAGAGCGGGCCATTCGCTACGCGGAAGTGTTGGCCGCATCGTTTTCGCTCGTTGGGACGCTGGCGGTGGAAATGTTTTTGACTGCGGACGGGGATATTTATATTAATGAGCTGGCCCCTAGACCGCACAACTCCGGACATTATACAATCAATGCATGCGCGACGTCGCAGTTTGCCCAGCACATCCGCGCCGTCTGCAACTGGCCGCTCGGATCGACCGAATTGTTGAAGCCGGCGGTGATGGTCAATATTTTAGGAGAGCACGTCGAGCCGGTCATTCGGCATATCGGTGCGTTCGACGGGGCGGTTTACGTCCATCTGTACGGCAAACACGAAGCGAAGCCGAAGCGGAAAATGGGGCATGTGACGGTGCTGGCAGACGATGTCGAGGCGGCGTTGGCGCGAATCGAATCGTGGCAAATTTGGCATGATCGGAGGCTGGAACGAGGATGATTGAACGTTACACAAGACCGGAAATGGGAGCGATTTGGACCGAGGAAAACCGCTTTAAGGCATGGCTTGAGGTGGAATTGCTCGCGTGCGAGGCGTGGGCCGAGCTTGGCGTCATCCCAAAAGAAGATGTCCGCCGCCTGCGTGAAAACGCGTCGTTTGACGTCAACCGCATTAAGGAAATCGAAGAAGAAACGCGCCATGATGTCGTCGCCTTCACCCGCGCTGTTTCTGAGACGCTCGGGGAAGAACGAAAATGGGTGCATTATGGTCTCACGTCGACCGATGTCGTCGATACGGCGTTAGGTTACCTGTTGAAACAGGCGAACGCGATTTTGCGGCGTGATTTGGAAAACTTCATTCAAGTGCTGAAAGAGAAAGCGCGCGAACATAAATACACGGTCATGATGGGGCGCACGCACGGCGTTCATGCCGAACCGACGACGTTCGGTCTGAAGCTGGCGCTTTGGTATGCGGAGATGGTGCGGAATTTGGAGCGGTTTGAACAAGCAGCCAAGATGGTGGAAGTAGGGAAAATTTCCGGCGCAGTCGGCACGTACGCCAACGTGGATCCGTTTGTGGAGCAGTATGTTTGTGAAAAACTCGGCTTGACGCCGGCGCCGATTTCGACGCAGACGCTGCAGCGCGACCGCCACGCTTACTATATGGCGACACTGGCGCTCATTGCGACATCGATTGAAAAATTTGCCGTCGAGATTCGCGGCTTGCAAAAAAGCGAAGTGCGCGAAGTCGAAGAGTTTTTCGCCAAAGGACAAAAAGGCTCATCAGCGATGCCGCATAAGCGCAATCCGATCGGTTCGGAAAACATGACCGGCATGGCGCGCGTCATTCGCGGCTATATGGTGACGGCGTATGAAAACGTGCCGCTTTGGCATGAACGCGACATTTCCCATTCGTCGGCGGAACGCATCATTTTGCCGGATGCGACGATTGCGTTGAACTATATGTTGAACCGATTCGCTAATATCGTGAAACATTTGCTTGTGTACCCGGAAAACATGAAAAAAAATATGGAGCGCACGTTCGGGCTCATTTATTCGCAGCGCGTCTTGCTCGCCTTGATCGACAAGGGGATGACGCGCGAGGAGGCGTACGATTTGGTACAGCCGAAAGCGATGGAAGCGTGGGAGAGACAAGTGCCGTTCCGCTCGCTTCTTGAAGCGGATGAGCGTATCATGAGCCGGCTGACGAAAGAGGAGCTCGATGATTGCTTTGATTATCGCCATCATTTGAAACATGTCGATACGATTTTTGCCCGCTTAGGGTTGGAGTGAGCGGCTGCCGGCTGGTCGAAGCCGGCAGGCTATACAAAAGATTTTCAATCTTCTGGATAAATGGAGGCGTTGATCGTGCCGACGAAACAACAGCTGTTATATGAAGGGAAAGCGAAAAAAATTTACGCGACTGACGAGCCAGATGTGCTTTGGGTCGAGTACAAAGACAGCGCAACGGCGTTTAACGGCGAAAAAAAGGCGACGATAGCCGGCAAAGGGCGGCTCAATAACGAGATTTCCAGCTTGTTGTTTTTGAAGCTGCGCGAAGCAGGCATTACCAATCATTTTATTGAAAAGCTGTCGCCAACGGAACAATTGGTCCGACGCGTGACGATCATCCCGCTTGAAGTCGTTGTCCGCAATGTGGTAGCGGGAAGTTTAGCCAAGCGGATCGGTCTAGAGGAAGGGACGCCGCTTGAGGCGCCGCTTGTTGAGTTTTATTACAAAAACGACGACCTTGGCGACCCGCTGTTGTTGGAAGATCATATCTTCATTTTAAAACTCGCCAGCCGCGAGGAAGTCGCCGCGCTGAAGCAGGCCGCGCTTGCGGTGAATGACGTGCTGCGCCTCCATTTTGCCGAGCGGAACGTGAGATTAATTGATTTTAAGCTTGAGTTCGGCCGTACGGCGGACGGAGCCATCCTCTTGGCGGATGAGATCTCACCGGACACGTGCCGGTTATGGGACGCAAAGACGAACGAAAAGTTCGACAAAGACGTGTTCCGCCGCGACTTGGGCAGTTTGACGGATGCGTACGAAGTCATTTTACAACGGTTAGGGGGAGAATCGGCATGTACAAAGTAAAAGTGTATGTCACGTTGCGCGAGAGTGTGTTGGATCCGCAAGGAACGGCGGTGAAGGGGGCGCTGCATAGCTTATCGTATACGGAAGTGAAAGATGTACGAATCGGGAAGTTTATGGAGCTCGTGATTGAAGAGAGTGGCCGCGACATCAACGAGCTCGTCCGCGAGATGTGCGAAAAGCTGCTCGCCAATCCGGTCATTGAAGATTATCGCTATGAAATCGAGGAGGCCGTCGCCCGATGAAGTTTGCCGTCGTTGTGTTTCCGGGGTCGAATTGCGATGTCGATATGTACCATGCGATCGCCGACGAACTCGGCGAAGAGGTTGAATACGTTTGGCATGAAGAAGACAACTTGGATCGCTTTGACGCCATTTTGCTTCCGGGCGGGTTTTCGTACGGCGATTACTTGCGTTCCGGAGCCATTGCCCGTTTCTCCAAGGTGATGGCTGCAGTGAAAAAAGCCGCCGAAGCGGGAAAACCGGTGCTAGGGGTGTGCAACGGGTTTCAAATTTTGCTCGAAGCCGGCTTGCTTCCTGGGGCGATGCGCCGCAATCAAGGGCTGAAATTCATCTGCCGGCCGGTGCAGCTGACGGTGGAAAATAATGAAACGATGTTTACGTCTGCCTACGAAAAAGGCGAAGTCATTACGATTCCGATCGCCCATGGCGAAGGGAATTATTATTGTGATGAACAGACGCTCGAGCGCCTTGTCGAGAACCGGCAAATTGTGTTCCGTTACCATGGGGAAAATCCGAACGGCAGCTTGGCGGATATTGCCGGCATCGTCAACGAACGGGGCAATGTACTCGGCATGATGCCGCATCCGGAGCGGGCGGTCGACGCCTTGCTCGGCAGCGCGGACGGGTTGAAACTATTCCGATCGATCGTCAACTATTGGAGGGAGACGCATGTCGTTACTGCTTGAGCCGAGCGCGGCGATGATCAAAGAACAAAAGTTGTACCGCGAGATGGGGTTAACAGACGAAGAGTTCGCGCGCATTGAAGCGATTTTGGGGAGACTGCCGAACTACACGGAAACCGGCATTTTTGCCGTCATGTGGTCGGAGCATTGCAGCTACAAAAACTCCAAGCCGGTGCTGAAAAAATTCCCGACTGATGGTCCGCACGTGCTGCAAGGGCCGGGCGAGGGCGCGGGCATTGTCGATATCGGCGACGGGTTGGCGGTGGCGTTTAAAATCGAAAGCCATAATCACCCGTCAGCGATTGAGCCGTACCAAGGAGCGGCGACCGGGGTCGGCGGCATCATCCGCGACGTCTTTTCAATGGGAGCGCGGCCGATCGCACTGCTCAACTCGCTTCGATTTGGCGAATTGACGTCGTCGCGCGTCAAATATTTGTTTGAGCAAGTCGTCGCCGGCATTGCCGGGTACGGCAACTGCGTCGGCATCCCGACCGTCGGTGGCGAGGTGCAGTTCGATCCGGCGTATGAAGGCAACCCATTAGTCAACGCCATGTGCGTCGGGATCATTCGCCATGAGGACATTCAGCGCGGTATCGCGACCGGGGTCGGCAATACGGTCATGTACGTCGGGGCGAAAACGGGCCGCGACGGCATCCACGGGGCGACGTTTGCTTCGGAAGAGTTGAACGAACAGTCGGAAGCGAAGCGCCCGGCCGTGCAAGTCGGCGACCCGTTTATGGAAAAACTGCTGCTTGAGGCGTGTCTTGAAGCAGTCAAGTCCGATGCGTTAGTCGGCATTCAAGACATGGGCGCCGCGGGGCTTACGAGCTCATCGGCCGAGATGGCAAGCAAAGGCGGATTTGGCATCGAAATGAATTTGGATCTCGTCCCGCAGCGTGAGGCGGGCATGACGCCGTACGAAATGATGCTGTCCGAATCGCAGGAACGGATGTTGCTTGTCGTCAAGCAAGGAAGGGAAGCGGAAATCGCCGCGATTTTTGCCAAATACGGCCTCGAAGCGAAAGCGATCGGCAAAGTGACCGATGACAAAATGCTCCGTCTGTTTTTCCGCGGCGAGGTGGCGGCGGAGATCCCGGTGGACGCCTTGGCGAAAGACGCGCCGGTGTATCATAAACCGTCTGCGGAGCCGGCTTATTACCGCGAGTTTCAAGCGATGCCGCCGTATATTCCGCACATCGAAGACTACAATCAAACATTGCTCGGGCTGCTCGCCCAGCCGACGATTGCCAGCAAAGAATGGGTGTACGACCAGTACGACTATATGGTGCGGACGAATACGGTCGTCGCCCCAGGATCGGACGCGGCGGTCGTGCGCATTCGCGGCACGAACAAGGCGCTTGCGCTGACCACCGACTGTAACTCGCGCTACTTGTATTTGGATCCGGAAACGGGCGGGAAAATCGCGGTCGCCGAGGCGGCGCGCAATGTCGTCTGCTCCGGAGCGAAGCCGCTCGCCATTACTGACTGCCTCAACTTTGGCAGCCCGGAAAAGCCGGAGATTTTCTGGCAACTCGAAAAAGCGGTCGACGGGATGAGCGAAGCGTGCCGGGCGCTCGGGACGCCGGTGGTGAGCGGCAACGTCTCGCTGTACAATGAAACGAACGGGGAGGCCGTGTACCCAACCCCGGTCGTTGGCATGGTCGGGCTCATTGATGATCTTTCCCATATTACGACTCAGTCGTTTAAGCAAGCGGGCGACCTCATTTACGTGATCGGCGAGGCGAAGCCGGAGTTTGGCGGCAGCGAGCTGCAAAAATGGTTGGAAGGCCGCATTTTCGGAAAAGCACCGGAGATTGACTTAGAGGTGGAAGCAAGCCGCCAGCGCCAGCTGCTTGCTGCGATCCGCGCGGGGGTGGTGGCGTCAGCGCATGATATTGCCGAAGGGGGCTTAGCCGTTGCGCTTGCTGAGTGTGTCATGGGTGCTTCGGGGCTTGGCGCCAAGGTGACGATCGGCGGTGACCTCGTCAGTGAACTGTTCAGCGAAACGCAATCACGCTTTGTTGTCTCGGTGAAAAAAGAGCAAAAAGAGGCGTTTGAGCAACTGGTTGAAGCGAAACAAATCGGCGAAGTGACAGACGACGGCGCATTGGTGGTGAACGGGGAGCACGGTGAGACGCTCATTCACCTTTCCGTTGCCAAGATGCGAAACGTCTGGAAAGGGGCTATTCCATGCTTGCTGAAATCAAAGGATTGAACGAGGAGTGCGGCATTTTCGGCATTTGGGGGCATGAAGACGCTGCCCGTCTCACGTATTACGGGCTTCACAGCCTGCAGCACCGTGGGCAGGAAGGGGCCGGCATCGTTGTCGCGCATAACGGGAGTTTATCCGTCCATAAAGGGATGGGGCTGGTGACCGATGTGTTTCAAAGCGGCACGCTCGATGCGCTCCGAGGGTCCGCGGCGATCGGCCATGTCCGCTATTCGACGGCGGGCGGGGGCGGCTATGAAAACGTCCAGCCGCTCTTGTTCCGCTCACAAACCGGCGCGATGGCGTTGGCCCATAACGGCAACTTGACAAACGCCATTGAGTTGAAGCTCGCGCTTGAAGGGCAAGGAAGCATTTTTCAGACGACATCGGATACGGAAGTGTTCGCCCATCTCATCCGCCGCAGCCAAGCGCCGACGTTTGTGGAGCAAATGAAAGAGGCGCTCAGTCAGATCGAAGGGGCATTTGCGTTTTTGCTGCTGACGGAAAAGGCGCTCTATGCGGCGCTTGATCCGCATGGGTTCCGGCCGCTGTCGCTCGGCCGACTCGGTTCGGCGTATGTCATCGCTTCCGAAACATGCGCGTTTGACGTCATCGGCGCCACATACGAGCGGGAAGTGGCGCCTGGGGAATTGCTCATCATCAGCCGCGAAGGGGTGCGTTCAGAACGGTTCGCTCCTGAGCAGCCGCGGTCGATTTGCAGCATGGAGTACATTTATTTCGCTCGTCCGGACAGCCATGTCGACGGCATCAATGTCCATACGGCCCGAAAAAACTTAGGAAAGCGGCTGGCCTTGGAAGCGCCGGCAGAGGCTGACATTGTCACCGGCGTGCCGGACTCAAGCATCTCTGTTGCCATCGGCTACGCTGAGGCGAGCGGCATTCCATACGAATTGGGCTTGATTAAAAACCGGTATGTCGGGCGGACGTTCATCCAGCCGTCGCAGGCGTTGCGCGAGCAAGGAGTGAAAATGAAGCTGTCGCCGGTGCGCGGGGTTGTTGCCGGCAAGCGGGTCGTGATGGTGGATGATTCGATCGTGCGCGGGACGACGAGCCGGCGCATCGTCTCGATGCTCCGCGAAGCGGGAGCGGTCGAAGTGCACGTGCGCATCAGCGCGCCGCCGATCACCCATCCTTGCTTTTACGGCATTGATACCTCGTCAAAGGAAGAATTGATCGCGGCGAATCGCACTGTGGAAGAGATTCGGCGCTTGATTGGCGCTGATTCCCTCGCCTTTATCAGCCAGGAAGGGATGCTTGAGGCCATCGGGCGTCCGGACATCTCGCCGCAGCGCGGGCAATGTTTGGCGTGTTTCACTGGTCAATATCCGACCCGCCTCGGTCAAGCGGCGCGGCCATGTCTGACGATGAAATGATGGAGGAAGTATAACGGGTGCAGCCGACGGGTGTGGTGGCGCGTTTCCGCGAGAGAAACGCTGCGCAACAAGAGCGCCGCCTGGCGTCCGGAGCGCGATGGGCGGCGAAAAGGAGGAGTTGACGTGGCAAAGGCATATAAACAAGCAGGGGTCGACATCGAGGCCGGTTATCAGGCCGTCGCCCTCATGAAAGAGCACGTGCAAAAAACGATGCGTCCCGAAGTGCTGGGCGGGATCGGCGGGTTTGGCGGCTTGTTTGATCTATCCGCGCTTGGCTACCGGCAGCCGGTGCTTGTTTCCGGCACGGACGGTGTCGGAACGAAGTTGAAACTAGCGTTTTTGCTTGACCGGCATGATACGATCGGCATCGACTGCGTCGCTATGTGTGTCAACGATATTATTGTCCAAGGGGCGGAGCCGCTCTTTTTCCTCGACTATATCGCTTGCGGCAAGGCGGTGCCGGAGAAAATCGCCGCCATCGTCAAAGGGGTGGCCGACGGCTGCGTCGAAGCCGGCTGCGCCTTGATCGGCGGGGAGACCGCGGAAATGCCAGGAATGTATGATGAAGATGAGTATGATTTGGCTGGGTTTGCGGTCGGCGTTGCGGAAAAAGAGCGACTCATAACCGGAGAGACGATTCGAGCGGGCGATGCGCTTGTCGGCCTGCCATCAAGCGGCCTTCACAGCAACGGCTATTCGCTTGTGCGCCGCATCGTGTTTGAACAAGCGAAATTGTCGCTTGATGAGATTTACGAGCCGCTTGATGTTCCGCTCGGCGAGGAGTTATTGAAGCCGACGCGCATTTATGCGAAACTGTTGCGCTCTGTGCGCGAGCGGTTTACGATCAAAGGGATGGCGCATATTACCGGCGGCGGGTTTATCGAAAACATTCCGCGCATGCTGCCGCCAGGAATCGGTGCGCGCATTCAGCTCGGTTCATGGCCGATTTTGCCGATTTTTGACTTTTTGCGTGAAAAGGGCAGCCTTGAGGAAGAAGAAATGTTTTCCGTCTTTAATATGGGCATCGGCCTTGTGCTCGCTGTCAGTCCGGAAACGGCGGCGCCTCTTGTTGAGTGGCTTTCGGAACGAGGTGAACCGGCGTACATCATCGGCGAAGTGGCCGAAGGAGCGGGCGTGTCGTTTGCTGGAGGGGGCCGGGCATGAAGCGGCTGGCGGTGTTCGCTTCAGGAAGCGGCACGAACTTTCAAGCGATCGTGGACGCGGCCAAACGCGGCGATTTGCCGGCGGAGATTGCTCTCCTTGTCTGCGACCGCCCAGGTGCGAAAGTCATTGAACGAGCGGCGCGCGAAAACGTGCCGGCGTTCGTGTTTTCCCCAAAAGACTACCCGTCCAAAGCGGCGTTTGAGAGCGAGATTTTGCGTGAGCTAAAGGGGCGCCAAATCGACTGGATTGCGTTGGCCGGCTATATGCGCTTGATCGGGCCGACGCTGCTTTCGGCTTATGAGGGGAAGATCGTCAACATCCATCCGTCGCTGTTGCCCGCGTTTCCGGGCAAAGATGCGATCGGCCAAGCGTATCGGGCTGGTGTATCGGAAACGGGCGTCACCGTTCATTACGTCGATGAGGGAATGGATACCGGGCCGGTCATCGCCCAGCGCGTTGTTCCGATCGTGCCGGGCGAGCCGATCGAGGCGCTTGAGGCGCGCATCCATCAAGTCGAACACGAGCTGTACCCGACGGTGTTGCGCATGCTGCTAGGGGAAAAGGAACAACAATGAAGAAAGGATCGAAAACGATGGCAGTGAAACGAGCTTTGATCAGCGTGTCCAATAAGGAAGGCATCATTCCGTTTGCGAAGAAGCTGGCTGAACTTGGCATTGAAATCATTTCGACCGGTGGGACGAAACGAGCGCTTGAAGACGCCGGCGTTCCAGTCATTTCGATTTCCGATGTCACCGGCTTTCCGGAAATTTTGGACGGGCGCGTCAAAACGCTGCATCCGGCCATTCACGGCGGCATTTTGGCGGTGCGCAGCGATGAGCGCCACCAAGCAGCGCTCGCAGAGCATGGCATTCGCCCGATCGATTTGGTCGTCGTCAACTTGTATCCGTTCCAACAAACGATCGCCAAACCGGATGTGACGCTCGCGGAGGCGATTGAAAACATCGATATCGGCGGCCCGACGATGGTGCGTGCGGCGGCGAAAAACTATGCTGATGTCGCGATTGTCGTCGATCCAGCCGACTATCCGATGGTGATTGAAGAACTGAAAACGACCGGTTCGATCCAAGCAAAAACGCGGCAACAACTGGCGGCGAAAGCTTTCCGCCATACGGCGGCGTATGACGCGATGATTGCGGAGTATTTAACAAACCTCACCGGAGAGAACTATCCGGAAACGCTCACTGTCACGTATACGAAAAAACAATCATTGCGCTATGGCGAGAATCCGCATCAATCGGCAGCGTTTTACGCCAAACCGCTCGGTGCGGCGTTCTCGATTGCCAAAGCGGCACAGTTGCACGGCAAAGAGTTGTCGTACAACAACATTAACGACGCCAATGCGGCGATCAACCTCATTCGCGAATTTCAAGAGCCGGCTGTGGCAGCCATCAAACATATGAATCCGTGCGGCGTCGGCATCGGCGCGACGCTTCTTGAGGCGTTTACGAAAGCGTACGAGGCTGACCCGGTGTCGATTTTCGGCGGCATTATTGCGGTCAACCGTGAAGTGGACAAAGAAACAGCCGAACGGATGCACGACATCTTTTTGGAAATCGTCATCGCTCCGTCATTCAGCGATGAGGCGCTTGCCATTTTGACGAAAAAGAAAAACATCCGTCTGTTGACGCTTGATTTTACAGCGCCGGAAGTCAAGGAAAAAATGCTCGTTTCCGTCAATGGCGGCTTGCTCGTCCAAGAGGCCGATACGTTCACGCTCGAAGACGCTGAATGGAACGTCGTCACGAAGCGTGAGCCGACAGAAGCGGAGCGCGAACAGCTTCGGTTTGCTTGGAAGGTTGTCAAACATGTGAAATCGAATGCGATTGTACTGGCCAAAAACGGGATGACGGTCGGCGTCGGCGCCGGGCAAATGAACCGGGTCGGCGCGGCCAAAATTGCGATCGAACAAGCCGGGGAACAGGCGGTTGGCGCCGTGTTGGCGTCCGATGCGTTCTTCCCGATGGACGATACGGTCGAGGCGGCGGCGAAAGCCGGCATTACCGCTATCATTCAGCCGGGCGGCTCGATTCGCGACGCGGATTCGATCCGCAAGGCCGATGAGTACGGCATGGCTATGGTGTTCACCGGCGTGCGCCACTTTAAACATTAAGCGTGGCAAAGGAGAGGGAGACGATGAATGTACTGGTCATCGGACGAGGCGGGCGCGAGCACGCCATCGCCTGGAAAGCGGCGCAAAGCCCGCTTGTTGGCAAGCTGTATGTAGCGCCGGGCAACCCGGGCATCGCGGACGTGGCGGAATTGGTCCATATTGATGAGCTCGATATTGAGGCATTGGTGCAATTTGCGAAACAACAGGCGATCGATTTGACGATCGTCGGGCCGGAAGCGCCGCTTGCTTCCGGCATCGTTGACCGTTTTATGGCCGAAGGGCTTCGCATTTTCGGCCCAAGCCAAGCGGCGGCGCTCATTGAAGGAAGCAAGGCGTTTGCCAAAGAACTGATGAAGAAATACGGCATCCCAACGGCGGACCATGCGACCTTTACGTCGTACGAAGAGGCGAAAGCTTACATTGAACAAAAAGGCGCGCCGATCGTCATTAAAGCGGATGGGTTGGCCGCCGGAAAAGGCGTCACCGTCGCCCAAACGGTGGAAGAAGCGCTTGCCGCGGCGAAGGCAGCGCTTGTCGACGGACAATTCGGCACAGCCGGCAGTCAAGTTGTCATTGAGGAGTATTTAGAAGGGGAAGAATTTTCGTTTATGGCGTTCGTTAACGGCGAGAAGGTGTATCCGCTCGCCATTGCCCAAGACCATAAGCGGGCGTATGACGGAGACGAGGGACCGAACACCGGCGGCATGGGAGCCTACTCGCCGGTGCCGCAAATTTCGGATGAGATGATTGATGCCGCGCTAGAGGCCATTTTGCGGCCGGCGGCGAAAGCGTTGGCGGCGGAAGGACGGCCGTTTCTTGGCGTGCTGTACGCTGGATTGATGGCCACGGCAAATGGGCCAAAAGTGATCGAATTTAACGCCCGCTTTGGCGATCCGGAAGCGCAAGTCGTACTGCCGCGTCTAAAGACCGATTTGGTGGAAGCGATACTAGCGGTGATGGATGGAAAAGAGTTGGAGCTTGAATGGACGGACGAGGCGGTGCTTGGCGTCGTGCTGGCAGCTAAAGGCTACCCGGGGGCTTACGAGCGCGGGGCCGAAATCCGCGGGTTGGACCGAATCTCCCCTGATGCGTTGTTGTTCCATGCTGGCACGAAACGGGAAGGCGGCGCATGGTACACGAATGGCGGACGCGTTCTCCTGTTGGCGGCCAAAGGGGAGACGCTTGCCGAAGCGAAGGAAAGAGCGTACGAGCAATTGGCCGCGATCGACTGCGACGGCTTATTTTATCGGCGCGACATCGGCCGGCGCGCTATCGAACGCGCCTCCGCCGCATATACACGTACGAAAGGGCGATAATGCCGCCGATTAACGCGGCCAATACGAACGACATATCGGTCATATACTCGAGCAGCATGGTGGTTCACTCCTTTGTAGTCGAAGGTGTCCCAAGTATGGGACACCTTTTTTGGCATGAAGTGCAGTGTAATCCTAAAAGCGGCGGAAAAGGACACGGCCGTTGGGCAATGCCTTCCTTTTCGGCTGACGGCAAGAAGTCATCTTGAGAAATCCCTAAGCCGCTATAAGCGGGTGCTTTCAACCGTTATGTTTAACCGATTCCGGCTGTTATGTCGGGTTCATGACCGCCTCTTTTTGTTCGTCAAGCAGCTGCCGGCGCTGCATATTGTCAAACAGGGCGGTCATCGGACAAAAACGGGTGATTCCTTCTCCGACTTTCATCGCTCCAAGCAAAGCGGCCCACAAATAGGATGTGCACCATGGCCGCCGGGCGAGGCGGGCGGTGGCCCAGGCGATGACAGTCAGGCCAACTGTGATGCGAATGAATGCGTTCACAATGCCGATATTCGCCATCGGTCTGTCCCCTCTTTATATTTTTTATTGTGAAAGTCGCTTTTGTGCGTTAAAATGGTTGTATGGAACGATTAGGAAACAAGGGACGGGGTGTCAATGGGCGAACAACGTTACCGATGGAAAGGCAGTGAGCTGCGGGAACAAGCAGCCATCATCGATGGCAAACAATCACCGACGAAAGTATTAGTGAACGCGACGTATTTGCATTCGTATTTTCGTGAATGGGTAAAAGGAAATATATGGATACATGACGACCGCATCGTGTATGCCGGCGAGCGGTTCCCCGATCGTGTCGATGATGCGTGCGAGATCGTCGACTGCCGTGGGTACGTGCTCGTTCCCGGCTACATTGAGCCGCATGTTCATCCATTTCAATTATATAATCCCCATTCGTTTGCTCGTTATGCAGCGGCGCACGGGACAACAACGCTCCTCAATGACAACTTGTTTTTGCTTTTGCAGCTGGATGATGAAGAGGCGTTTTTATTTTTACAAGAAATGAATGCGCTTCCAACATCGATGTATTGGTGGTGCCGGTTTGATGGGCAAACGGAGCTCGAGCGCGAAGAGGAACAAGTGTCCAATGCTCGGATCAAGCGCTGGCTTGACCAAGAGGCGGTGCTTCAAGGCGGTGAGTTGACCTCATGGCCAAAAGTGATCAGCGGCGATGACATCATCTTGTATTGGATGCAAGAAGCGCATCGGCGGCGCCGCAAAATTGAAGGGCATTTTCCGGGGGCGTCGGAAAAGACGCTTGTCAAAATGGCGCTCTTTGGCGCGGATGGCGACCATGAGGCAATGACGGGAAAGGAAGTGCGCATGCGCCTTTGGCACGGCTATACGGTCACGCTCCGCCACTCATCGATTCGCCCCGATTTGCCGGTGCTGCTTGAAGAGATGAAAGCGCTTGGCATCCGGCATTATGATAAATGCTTGTTGACGACGGATGGCTCGCCGCCGGCGTTTTATGAGAATGGGGTGATCGACTGGCTGATCCGCATCGCGATCGAGCATGGCGTGCCGGTGATCGATGCCTATGCGATGGCGACGATCAACGCCGCCCGCCACTACGGCATCGAGCATCTTCACGGCAGCATTGCCACCGGCCGCATTGCCCATATCAACTTTTTGCGTTCGGCTCACGATCCGACGCCAGCGCAAGTGCTCGCCAAAGGCGAATGGGTGAAGCGCGATGGAGAAGCGCCGCCTCTCTGGCCGACGCCGAAATGGGACCGGTTTGGCATTCGGCCGCTTTCGTTGTCATGGGAGCTTGACTGGGATGATTTGCAATTTTCGATGCCGATGGGATTGTGTATGGAAAACGCTGTAATTTTAAAACCGTATTCCGTATCGATCGATACGTCGCGCGACCGTTTAGGGCATGACCATGATGAATGTTTTTTGGCCTTGTTTGACCGAAACGGGCGCTGGCGCGTCAATACGATGTTAAAAGGCTTTGCATCGGCGCTTGGCGGGCTGGCGAGTTCTTACTCGAACACCGGGGATTTGATTTTGATCGGCAAGCATAAGGAAGATATGATGCTCGCCTTCCGACGGATGCAGGAGATCGGCGGCGGCATTGTGCTCGCTGAGGACGGAGAGATTTTGTTTGAGCTCTCGCTTCCTTTAGGCGGCATGATGTCCTCCTTGGAGGTGGATGAATTGATCAACGAAGAAAAAACGTTCGTCCGTTTGCTGCGCAAGCGCGGATATCCGTTCGAAGACCCGGTGTATTCGCTGCTCTTTTTGCAATCGACCCACCTGCCGTATGTGCGCGTCACCCAACGCGGCATTTATGATGTCATGCACAAAACGGTACTCTTTCCTTCGATAATGCGGTAAAATAAAAAAGAAAAGGTTGTGTGTCCATTGAAACATTGGCTGTTCGCCGTCAGCTGCGCGGCGTTGTTGTTAGGCGGCTGCACGACCAAAAGCGAGCCGAAGCAGGCCGAACCGGCCAAACCGGCTCCTCGGCAGGAGCAGCCGTCCAAGCCTCCGGCGGAGGAAAAACAAACGTTCCCGCTGACGGGGCTGCCGGCGAAAGGGAACATCCATCAACGGGTCGTCGGCGTGATGATCAACAATCACCCGAAGGCGCGGCCGCAATCGGGGCTTCGTGCGGCGGACATCGTGTATGAGGTGCTTGCCGAGGGCGATATCACCCGTTTGTTGGCGTTGTACCAAAGCGAATTGCCGGAGCGGGTCGGACCGGTGCGAAGCGCGCGTGATTACTATATTGACTTGAGCGAAGGCTACCATGCACTGTATGTATGTCACGGCTGGAGTCCGGAGGCGAAAGCGCGTCTTGAGGGAGGCGGCATCGACTATTTGAACGGACTGTTTTACGACGGCACGCTGTTTCAGCGCGTTCCGTTCCGCAAGGCGCCGCACAACTCATACATTTCATTCACCAACATCGAAAAAGGAGCGAAACAAAACGGGTATGCTTGGACGGACAACGTTGCCCCGCTATCGTTTCGCACCGATGAGCCGAGCGGCACGAAGGTCGAGACGGTCCACATCGCCTATTCGCATCGCGCCTATGCCCAAGTCGAATACCAATATGTTCCTGAACAAAATGGGTATTACCGGTACAGCGGCGGCGAGCAAACGATCGATTACGATACGCATAAGCCGGTTGTCGTGCAAAACGTCATGATCATCGCCGCCCACCATCAAGTGGTTGACAGCTACGGGCGGCGCGACATCGACCTCACCTCCGGCGGCAAGGGGTACTTGCTGCAGGGCGGCGTCATGCAGCCGATCGAATGGAAAAACGTCGACGGCCGGCTGCTGCCGTACCATAACGGGGCTCCGATCGGATTCGTGCCGGGAAAAACGTGGATCAATATCGTGCCGGAACTGGCGATCGTCCAGTGGAAATCATAACCGCCTTGTCTGTTGCAAGGCAAAGGGGCGGTGGATTCGCAGATTGGTTGGCTACAACATTTTTCCCGCCAAAACGCAAGGAGGAAGCAGCTATGCAAATTGACAAACTGCGCGGCAGAGAGTTGGATCAACTGTTTAAAGCGATTTTATCGCTGCGCGATTTAGAAGAGTGTTACCGTTTTTTTGATGATTTATGCACCGTGAATGAAATCCAGGCGCTCGCCCAGCGGCTCGAGGTCGCCCGCATGCTGCGCGAAGGATATACGTACCATAAAATCGAAACGGAAACCGGGGCGAGCACGGCGACGATTTCGCGCGTCAAGCGCTGCCTCAACTACGGCAATGATGCTTACGCCATGGCGCTCGATCGCATTAAAGAGGAGCAACATCAAGAAGAGAAAGAAGCCAACGAAGCGGTCACTGACTGACGCGGCAAGGAGATTCCTTCCATTTGCAAAGGAACTCCTTTTCTTTTTGCGGATTTGTTATAATGGAACAATGGAGAAATGAGTGGAGGGTTACCGCTATGGAGGAGATTCGCGCTTGGCGCCATGTGTTTAAACTCGACCCGAATAAACCGATTGATGACGAGCGCCTTGAGCGCCTTTGCGAGTCGGGAACGGATGCAGTCATTGTCGGCGGAACCGACGGGGTGACCATCGACAACGTGCTTGATTTATTAGCTCGCATTCGCCGTTTTTCGGTGCCATGCGCGCTCGAAGTCACCGACGTCGAAGCGCTGACGCCGGGATTTGACGTATATTTGGTTCCGATCGTGTTAAACAGCCGGCAGGCGGAGTGGATCATCGGCCGTCATCACGAGGCGGTGAAACAATACGGCGATGTCATGAACTGGGATGAGATTTTCGCTGAAGGTTACTGCATTTTAAATCCAGAATGCAAAGCGGCCAAGTTGACGGGAGCCAACACGGGACTTGACGTTGACGACATTGTAGCCTACGCGCGTTTAGCCGAGCATTTGTACAAGCTGCCGATTTTTTACCTTGAGTATAGCGGCGCTTATGGCGATCCGTCTTTAGTGGAAAAAGTGAAACAAGTGCTTGATCAGACGCAGCTGTTTTATGGCGGAGGGATCACAACGCCTGAGCAGGCGGAGCATATGGCGCGTTATGCCGATACGGTGGTCGTCGGCAACGCGATTTACGACGCGTTCGAACAGGCGTTGGCGACGGTGGCGGCGGTGAAGCAGATGACTGGTCAACGCAGCGGCGATGACGGAAAATAGAACATATGTTTTATTGGTGGTGGACATGATGAATTTTTTATCGGAAAAGCTGCTTGCGCATTTAAACAAAGAGCAGCAAGAAGCCGTTAAAACGACAGAAGGCCCATTGCTCATCATGGCGGGAGCGGGCAGCGGAAAAACGCGCGTGCTGACGCACCGCATCGCCTATTTGATGGCGGAAAAACAGGTGGCGCCTTGGAATATTTTGGCCATTACGTTTACGAACAAGGCGGCGCGCGAGATGAAAGAGCGGGTGCAGGCGCTCTTAGGCGGGGCGGCGGAAGACGTCTGGATTTCGACGTTCCACTCGATGTGCGTCCGCATATTGCGCCGCGACATTGACCGCATCGGCATCAACCGCAATTTTTCCATCCTCGACCCGACGGATCAGCTTTCGGTCATCAAAACGATTTTGAAAGAAAAAAATATCGATCCAAAAAAATTTGAGCCGCGGACGATTTTAGCGACGATCAGCGGGGCGAAAAACGATTTGATCACGCCGGAGCAATTTGCGAAGCGGGCATCGACGTACTACGAAAAGATCGTCGCCGACGTGTATCAAGAGTACCAACAACGCCTTCTCCGCAACCACTCGCTCGACTTTGACGATTTGATTATGACGACGATCCACTTGTTTGACCGCGTGCCGGATGTGCTGCAATATTACCAGTATAAGTTTCAGTACATCCATATTGACGAGTACCAAGACACAAACCGCGCCCAATATACGCTTGTCAAAAAGCTAGCCGAGCGATTCCAAAACATTTGCGCCGTCGGCGATGCCGATCAGTCGATTTACCGCTGGCGCGGGGCGGACATTCGCAACATTTTATCGTTTGAGCGCGACTACCCGAACGCGAAAGTCATCTTGCTTGAACAAAACTACCGCTCGACGAAACGCATCTTGCAGGCGGCCAATGAAGTCATTGCCCATAACGTCAACCGAAAGCCAAAGCGGTTGTGGACGGAAAACCCGGAAGGGAAGCCGATCATCTATTATGAAGCGATGAACGAAGCGGACGAAGCGCAATTTGTCGCCCGCCGCATTCAAGAGGCGGTTGAGCGTGGGGAGCGCCGCTACCGCGATTTTGCTGTGCTTTATCGGACGAACGCCCAGTCGCGCGTCATCGAGGAAATGTTTTTAAAAGCGAACATTCCGTACCAAATCGTCGGCGGCTTAAAGTTCTATGACCGAAAAGAAATTAAAGACATTCTCGCTTACTTGCGCGTCATCGCCAATCCTGATGACGATTTGAGCTTGCTTCGCATCATCAACGTGCCGAAGCGCGGCATCGGTACCTCAACGATCGATAAACTCGTCCGCTATGCGGCCGAGCATGAGCTGTCCTTGTTTGAAGCGCTTAGCGAGCTGGAGATGATTGGTTTCAGCGCGAAAACGGCCGGGGCTCTCGCTGAGTTCCGCGGCCAGCTTGAGCAATGGACGCAACTGCAAGAATATCTTCCAGTCACGGAACTTGTGGAGGAAGTGCTCGACAAATCGGGCTACCGCGAGATGCTCAAGGCGGAGCGGACGATCGAAGCGCAAAGCCGGCTCGAGAACTTGGACGAGTTTTTGTCGGTGACGAAGCATTTCGAAAATGTAAGCGACGATAAATCGCTCGTCGCCTTTTTAACCGACTTGGCGCTCATTTCTGATTTGGACGAGCTGAATGGGACAGATCAGGCGGCCGAGGGCGATGCGGTCGTCTTGATGACGCTGCACGCCGCCAAAGGGCTCGAATTTCCAGTCGTGTTTTTGATCGGCATGGAAGAAGGCATTTTTCCGCACATTCGTTCCCTGGAGAATGATGATGAAATGGAAGAAGAGCGGCGGCTGGCGTATGTCGGCATCACTCGGGCCGAGGAAGAGCTCGTGTTAACGAACGCGCAAATGCGGACGCTGTTTGGCAACATCCAAATGAACCGGCCGTCGCGCTTTTTAGACGAGATTCCCGCGCATTTGCTAGAGACGGTCTCGCACGGAAAACCGTCCGTTTCCCGTTCGGCGCCCGCTCGCTTGCAGGCAGGCGGCGCCATCGGGGCGTGGAAAGTCGGCGACCGGGCCAACCACCGGAAATGGGGGATCGGCACGGTTGTCAGCGTCCGCGGCGAAGGCGACGACCAAGAACTCGATATCGCCTTCCCGAGCCCGATCGGCATTAAACGTCTGCTCGCTAAATTTGCGCCGATTGAGAAAGTATAGAAAGGAGAACGGGTGAACGTATGGACCGCCAACAAGCCGAACGGCGCGCGGCCGAGCTGCGCGAACTGCTCAACCGCTATGGCTACGAATATTATGTGCTCGACCGGCCGTCCGTCCCGGACGCCGAGTATGACCGGCTCATGCAAGAGCTGATTGCCATCGAGGAACAGTATCCGGAATTGAAAACGAGCGACTCGCCGACCCAGCGCATCGGCGGCCCTCCGCTTGAGGCATTCCGCAAAGTGACGCATCGCGTTCCGATGATGAGCCTCGCGAACGCGTTTGGCGAAGGGGATTTGCGCGATTTTGACCGCCGCGTCCGCCAAGAAGTCGGCGAAGCGGCGTACGTATGCGAGTTGAAAATCGACGGCCTCGCCGTCTCGGTCCGCTATGAAGACGGCTATTTCGTGCAAGGAGCGACGCGCGGCGACGGAACGACGGGCGAGGACATTACAGAAAATTTGAAAACGATCCGCTCGCTGCCTCTTCGCCTGAAAGAGCCGGTGTCGCTTGAGGCGCGCGGCGAGGCGTTCATGCCGAAAGCGTCGTTTTTGCGCTTAAACGAGGAGCGCAAAGCCCGAGGCGAGGAGCTGTTTGCCAACCCGCGCAACGCGGCGGCCGGCTCGCTCCGCCAGCTCGACCCGAAAGTGGCGGCGTCGCGCCAGCTCGATTTGTTCGTTTATGGTTTGGCCAATGCCGAAGAGCTTGGTATTGAGTCGCACAGCGAGGCGCTCGATTACTTACAGGCGCTCGGGTTTAAAGTGAATCCCGAGCGGCGGCGCTGCGCCAACATCGATGAGGTGATCGCCTTCGTCAATGAGTGGCACGAAAAACGGCCGCAGCTGCCGTACGAGATCGACGGCATCGTCATTAAAGTCGACTCGTTCGCCCAACAGCGGCAGCTGGGTGTCACGGCAAAAAGCCCGCGCTGGGCGATCGCCTACAAATTCCCAGCCGAGGAAGTGGTGACGACGCTTATCGGCATTGAGGTGAACGTCGGACGCACGGGCGTTGTCACTCCGACAGCGATTCTTGAGCCGGTCCGTGTCGCCGGCACGACCGTGCAGCGCGCCACTCTTCATAATGAAGATTTTATCCGGGAGAAAGACATTCGCATCGGCGATGCGGTCATCATTAAAAAAGCGGGCGACATCATCCCGGAAGTGGTCGGCGTCGTCGTCGACCGGCGCGACGGGGATGAAACGCCGTTTGTGATGCCGACGCACTGCCCGGAATGCGAAAGCGAGCTCGTCCGCCTGGATGGAGAAGTGGCGCTCCGTTGCCTAAACCCGAAATGCCCGGCCCAGCTGCGCGAACGGCTCATCCATTTTGCCTCAAGAGCAGCGATGAACATTGAAGGGTTGGGCGAAAAAGTCGTCACCCAATTGTTTAACGCTGGCCTCGTCCACGATGTCGCCGATTTGTACCGGCTGACGAAAGAACAGCTCATCGGTTTGGAACGGATGGGCGAAAAGTCAGCAACCAACTTGCTTGCGGCCATTGAGGCATCGAAGCAAAACTCGCTCGAGCGGTTGCTGTTCGGTCTTGGCATCCGCTACGTCGGAGCGAAAGCCGCCCAACTTTTAGCTGAGCATTTTGAAACGATGGAGAGGCTGGAAAGAGCGACGAAAGAGGAATTGATGGCCGTGCCGGAAATCGGCGAGAAAATGGCGGACTCGATCACCGCTTTCTTTTCCCAGCCAGAAGCGGCCGAGCTGTTGAATGAGCTGCGGTTTTACGGCGTCAACATGGCATACAAAGGACCGAAGCGAGCCGCTGAAGCGCCAGCCACGTCGGCGTTTGCTGGCAAAACTGTCGTCTTGACCGGCAAACTCGCGTCGATGTCGCGCAATGAGGCAAAAGAAGAGATTGAACGGCTCGGTGGGCGCGTCACCGGCAGCGTCAGCCGCAGCACCGACATCGTCATCGCCGGCGAGGACGCCGGATCGAAGCTAGAGAAAGCCCAGCAGCTCGGCATTGAGATTTGGGACGAATCACGATTTTTGCAAGAGATCAGCAGGGGGAAACGATGAAACGAATCTCACCACTTCGCAGTTTGGTTGCCTGCCGTTGGACGAATCGGGCCCGAAAGCGGTTGGCCGCTGTCGGCCTCGCTTCGATTTGTTTGTTGTCCGCGTGTGCGCCGAAGTTTGACAAAGGCGAGGAAGTCGTGCAAGACAAAGGCAGCAAACAGCAAGAAGCCGTCATCCCGAAATACAACATTGCCGACTCGTATTACCGCGTCATCCTGCCGTTCAAACCGTCCGGGGCCCGTGGGGAGGTCGTCAATGATTTAAATACGCGCCTTGATGTTGACGAATTTGAGACGGGGCTCATGCGCCTCGCCACTGAGCAGTTTCCGTCGGATGAGTACTTGTTCCAAGAGGGGCAATATTTGGACAGCGAGACGGTCGGGAAATGGCTCGCTCGCAAGAAGACGACTCGCCAGCTGAAGGAAGAGAAAATGAAGCCGGAAGACAACATCGGCTTAAACCCACCGATCAGCGACACGGGAACAAATGAACAAAAAAACAAACAAAGCCCGATTTATTTGGCGAGCATTTTGGAACATGATTATTTGGTGAAGGTCGACAACGACAAAGTGAAGCTCGGCGGCGTCGCTATCGGCCTGGCGTTAAACTCCGTCCACTATTATTCGACCGAGCAAGGCTATCCGCGCGAGGTCAAAATCAAAGACGATGTCATCGAACGGGAAGGAAAGCGGATCGCCGCCGAGGTGCTGAAGCGGCTGCGGAGCATGAAAGGGCTCGGCAACGTGCCGATTACGATCGCTTTATACAAACAAGCGCCCCGTTCATCTGTCGTTCCAGGCCACTTTTTCGCCGTCACCCATGTCGATGAAGGAAGCAGCACCATCGATGATTGGGAGGCTGTGAACGAGGAATATTATTTATTCCCGTCCGATGAGGCGGAAGAGAACCATCGTGATGACTGGCTCAAATTCAACAATTTTAAATCAGACGTTGAAGACTTTTTCCCGAACTACACCGGCATCGTCGGCAGAGGGTTGTACGTCAACGACCAGCTTCAGAAGTTAACGATTAACATTACGATGCCGTTTTACGGCAAAGCGGAAGTGATTGGCTTTACCCAATACGTGACCGGCTTGGTGATGGAAAAATTCCCGGACTACATCACCGTCAATGTCTACATCGCCTCGGCCGGCCAGCCGGAAAGCCTCATCGTGCGCCAGGCGAAAGCAGATGAGCCGTTTGTGCATATTTACCAATGACGACAATGGCCGCATCCCCTCTGGACGAGCCAGAGGGGATGCGTGTTTTGCGATATTGCGGTTCGAAAAGGCGGGTGAGAACGGATGCTGGCAGCTTGTCGGTGTGATTGGCCTGATGGGGAAAGATGGGTAAAATAATGTAAAGGTGTGTCATGATCATGAAAGCCATCTGTGTGTTTTGCGGATCAAGTTATGGACAAAGCGTAAAATACAAGGAAGCGGCCCAAGAGCTCGGAACGTTTTTAGCCCGAAGCGGCATTACGCTCATTTACGGCGGCGGGATGCGGGGGTTGATGGGAGAGGTTGCTGAGGCGGCGCTCCGTCATCAAGGACGCGTGGTTGGGATCATTCCGCAATTTTTGAAGGACCGGGAAGTGGCGCATAATCGGTTGAGCAAACTGTTGGTCGTCGATACGATGCACACCCGCAAAGCGAAAATGTACGAGGCGGCCGACGGGTTTATCGCCATGCCAGGGGGCTATGGAACATACGAAGAGCTGTTTGAAGTGCTCTCGTGGTCGCGCGTCGGCCTCCATCAAAAGCCGATCGGCCTGCTCAATGTGGATCGATTTTTCGACCCGCTCCTTGACTTGCTTCGCCATACGGTCGAAAACGGATTTGCCGCGCCGAAAGATCTCGGACTTATAGTCAGCGCTGGAGATGTTCCGAAGCTGTATGAGCGGATGAAGACGTTCCGCCATCATCGCTGTTCCTAGGCATGAAGGAGCGGATCGCCGCTTCGCCGGTCGACATGCTAAGCTGGCGAATGGTTCACTTCATACGCGGCACGGATGCCCGATTCAATGGCGCCTTGAATCCATCCGTGGTGGGTGGAAGCGTGTTCCCCGGCAAAATGCACCCTTCCTTCGGGAGTCGCGATATACGGCGACAGCTCCGTCACTTGGTTCGGCTTCATCATCGTGAAGGCGCCGCCGGAGTATGGATAGCGCACCCAACTATGGCTTGTTCCCGTTTCAAATTCTCGGTATACTTGTTCGCCATGAATAACGGCTAAATTTTTTAGTGTATATTCAAGACGTTCTTTATCGCCCAAGCTGTCCCAAGGAATGGTGTCATCTTCCCACGTATAACTGGCTAGTACAACGCCCGGTCCCGTAGTGTCGATGCCTTGGCTTGGGTATTGGGTGTATCGAATCGGCAAGTCCGAGACCGTTTTGCCGCCGAACATCCCCTCTTTTTCCCAAAACCGCGTTTTAAATTGGATGCCGGTTTTCGTCGAGCCGGCATAATGAAGTTCACGAATGGCTTTCCATTTGTTTTCGGAAAACGAATGGCGGGGTTCGATGTCGACAAACTGCAAAATCGAAAACGGGATGGTGACGATCACCCGATCTGCGGTGATTTGAAACGGTTGAAGAATTTTCGTATGGGTCGCGTGGATGGTGACGCCGTTTTCGTGCTGGACGATTTTTTGCACTTTATGGCTAAAGAAAATCTCGTCCTTCAGCTGCGGCAAAAACGCCTTTGGAAGCCGATCGTTTCCCCCGACAATTTCATAAAAGCGAATATTCGGCGTAAACAGCACCATGAGTTCACGCAACATCTCAAGAAACGAAAGTTCGGGGAATCCTTCTAACGAGAGAACGGCTTTGATCATATCGATGGCTCCCACGGACAACTGTAGACCGAACGGGTTGTAGCGCAAATAGGCGTCCAGCGAGTAGCGGTCAAGTTGTTCAATGACAATCGGCCAATGTTTTTCCGGATTTTGCTCAATGAATTGAATGACCGGACGAATCGCCATCTGCAGTAATTGGGAAGCGGTTTTGCCTCGTTCATGCGAGGCGACCGGAAAGCCAAAGAGGTCGGGATGCCGCTCATATTCACCAAGGCGCGCTTTCACGCCGCGAAAATACAGAATGTCGCGCGGAGTGCTGTTAATAAACGGGTGAAGCGGCAAGTTAAATTTTTTGATGTATTCCAATGTCAATTGATGGGTGTGCGGGATGCGCATGGCGCCGGCTTCAAGATACTGGTCGTCGCGAAAGTTGGAGCGGAGCGTGTAGATTCGGCCGCCGACCCGCTCGGACGCTTCAAGGATGGTGATGCGATGGCCGGCTTGCTTAAGCAATGACGCTGCGACAAGTCCGGCCATTCCGGCGCCGATAATGACGATGTTTTGAGGGGCGGATGTTTTCGTCAACCCATTTCGGATGATCGCAATCATCGTTTCCATTGGGAGTTTCGGAAACACATAAGGATGCGCCACGTTTGAATCCCCCTTTGCCGTTTTCACCGCGCGAGGATGAAGGCGCGGTTATTCCATCTTATTCGGCGGCAAAGGGGAGTATGTGAGAATAGGCATGCCCGTCACGATCTGGAAACGATATACGTCCCGCCATCGATTTCAATGCGGCGCTGCTCCTGTACACCCACAAGCCGGCACAAAAACAGGCGCGTTGACGGCCGACGGTCGGCTTCATAAAAACGAAGGGCGATGCCGCCGACGGCTAATTCAGCGTACGCACCTGCCTCATCGCGCCCAAAGCGGTGGTCAGGAAGGCCAAACAGCCGCCGATACACGTCGATGGCGCGGCGAAGGTCGAGCGTATAGACGCCGATGGACGACAAAGAAGAAGCCCCGATTCGATGGTGCATGAGCGGCGCCAGCTCGTTCATCCGCCCATTGTCGCTTTCGCCCCATTGGATGAAAAACGGGTAGCGGAACGCGCCGTCTGTGTCGTCTTCGATAAACAGCATCGACCATGTCAGCCGTTTGCCGTCATCGCGTTGGCGGTTGCCAGGGAGCGGACCGATCGGGGTGAATCCTTTGTTTTTGAGCTGTGCGGCCACTTTTGTGATATCGTTTGTTCGAAAGGCAAACTGGGAGAAGCCGTTTCCTTCTTGGCGGTCGGCGACAAGCTGGGTGATGAGCGGATTTCCGCACATTTTCGCCGTCTGCTCGTCGGCGATGCCGATCCACTCAATGTAGCGCAAATGCTCGAAGTAGCATAATGCGTTATACGTTCCCCATGACGGATGGCGGCCGCCATGGATGGCTGTAAACCCCAATTGTTCAAATGCAGCTTTTGCCTGCTCCGGTCGCTCGGTTAAGTGGACGAGATGGTCAAACGCGACATTCATGGCGGCGAACTCCTTCTGTATTGAGAATAGATTAGCGGAACAACATTTCTTTCAGCTTGTAAATGATTCGTTCGTTATCGACGGTGCGGTGGGCGATGAAATTCAAGTCCAGCTTGATGTCTTCGATTTGGGCAGCCAATTGCTCATAGCGGGAATCCATCTTCTGTTCGAGGCGGTCCACCGTTTGTTTCAATGAGGCAAATTCCTGGTGAAGATGGTGGACATCGGCGGCGAGAGCTTCTAGTTTGGCGTCTGTTTCGTCTTGGCGGTGGAGAAGAGCGGCCACGATGCCGTTCAATTCCTTTTGCCCGGCGCGAAGCGAATCTTGTTCTTGGCGCAGACGCTGTTGTTCCAAACGGATTTCCTGCTGCTCTTTTCGGATTTCTTGTTGTTCTTTTCGGATTTCTTGTTGTTCTCTCCGAATTTCTTGTTGTTCTTTTCGGATTTCTTCTTGTTCCTGGCGAATGGCGATTTGTTCACGCTCGAGCCGCTCTTGCCCTTCGACAAGCAGTCGGAGCGTATCATCCATCGCGTTCAAGCGGTCGAGCACTTGGGCGAGCAGCGCTTCACTCATCGTCATCATCCCCCTTTTTCATGCGTTATGGCTATTATAGTACATATGTTCGAATTTGTCAATGGACAACAAAGTAAATGTTGGCGGGAATGTTGCTTTATTTCCTGAACGTTTGGTATCATCATAGTATTGTGGAAGGTCGACCATGTCGGAGGTGAAACATATGTCGCGGATTTCCATTGACCAAGTAAAACACGTCGCTGACCTAGCGCGGTTGGCGATTACGGATGAAGAGGCGGAGATGTTTACGAAACAGCTCGATGCGATCATTACGTTTGCCGAGCAGTTGAATGAATTGGATACGGAGGACGTTCCGCCGACTTCGCACGTGCTTGATATGAGAAACGTGATGCGCGAGGATATTCCAGAACCGGGGCTGCCGCGCGAAGAAGTGTTGAAAAACGCGCCGGACCAGCAAGACGGCCAGTTCCGTGTGCCGGCCATTTTAGAGTAAGGAGGGGGATTTATGTCGCTCTTTGATCATACGGTGTCGGAATTACATACGTTGCTGCAGAAAAAAGAAGTGTCGATTTCCGATTTAGTCGACGAATCGTACCGCCGCATCGGCGAAGTGGAAGAGAAAGTGCGAGCGTTTTTAACATTAAATGAAGAACAGGCGCGGGCGAAAGCGAAGGAGCTCGATGACCAGCTCGCCAAAGGCGAAGAAACGAACCCGCTGTTCGGCTTGCCGATCGGCATTAAAGACAACATCGTCACAAAAGGGCTGCGCACGACATGCGCCAGCAAAATTCTATACAACTTTGACCCGATTTACGACGCGACGGTCATGGAGCGGTTGAATGCCGCAGGGACGATTACGATCGGGAAGTTGAACATGGACGAGTTCGCCATGGGCTCGTCGACGGAAAACTCCGGGTTTCAGCTGACGCGCAACCCATGGGACTTAGAGCGCGTTCCGGGCGGCTCAAGCGGCGGTTCGGCGGCGGCGGTGGCGGCAGGGGAAGTGCCGTTTGCGCTCGGCTCGGATACGGGCGGTTCGATCCGCCAGCCGGCGGCGTTTTGCGGGGTCGTCGGGTTGAAACCGACGTACGGCCGCGTCTCGCGCTTTGGCCTCGTCGCGTTTGCCTCGTCGCTGGACCAAATCGGCCCGATTACGCGCACGGTCGAAGACAACGCGTATGTATTGCAGGCGATCGCGGGCGTCGACCCGATGGATTCGACCTCAGCGAACATTCCAGTGCCGAACTATGTTGAGGCGTTAACGGGCGATATCAAAGGGTTGAAAATCGCCGTGCCGAAAGAATATTTAGGTGAAGGCGTCGAAGAAGGCGTGCGCCAGTCGGTGCTTGCGGCGCTCAACGTGCTTGAGAAGCTTGGCGCGGCGTGGGAAGAAGTGTCGCTGCCGCATTCGAAATATGCGTTGGCGACGTACTACTTGCTCGCTTCGTCGGAGGCATCGGCCAACCTCGCCCGCTTTGACGGCGTCCGCTACGGCTACCGGACGGACAACGCGAAAAACTTGATCGATATGTATAAACTGACGCGAAGCGAAGGGTTTGGGGCGGAGGTCAAGCGCCGCATTATGCTCGGGACGTTCGCGTTAAGCTCGGGCTATTACGATGCGTATTACAAAAAAGCGCAAAAAGTTCGGACGTTGATCAAGCGCGACTTCGAAAACGTATTTGAACGATATGACGTCATCATCGGCCCGACAACGCCGACGCCGGCGTTTAAAATCGGCGAGAAAACGAGTGATCCGCTGACGATGTACATGAACGACATTTTAACGATTCCAGTCAACTTGGCAGGCGTGCCGGCGATTTCCGTGCCGTGCGGCTTTGTCGATGGCTTGCCGGTCGGCTTGCAAATCATCGGCAAGCACTTTGATGAAAGCACCGTCTACCGCGTCGCCCACGCTTTTGAACAAGCGACCGACTACCATAAGCAAAAACCGGTGTTGTAAGGGGGGTTAGGTGATGAACTTTGAAACGGTCATCGGACTTGAAGTGCACGTCGAGCTGAAAACGAAATCGAAAATTTTCTCCAGCAGCCCGAACGCGTTCGGCGCGCCCCCGAACACGCAAACGAACGTCATTGACTTAGGGTATCCAGGCGTGCTGCCGGTGTTGAACCGACAGGCGGTCGAGTTTGCGATGAAAGCGGCGATGGCGTTAAACTGCGAAATCGCGACCGAGACGAAATTCGACCGCAAAAACTACTTTTATCCGGACAACCCGAAAGCGTACCAAATTTCGCAATACGATCAGCCGCTCGGCCGAAATGGCTGGATTGAAATTGAAGTAAACGGGAAAAAGAAAAAAATCGGCATCACCCGCATTCATTTGGAAGAAGACGCCGGCAAGCTGACGCATACGGGCGACGGCTATTCGCTCGTGGATTTTAACCGCCAAGGGACGCCGCTCATTGAGATCGTCTCCGAGCCAGACATCCGCTCGCCGGAAGAGGCCTATGCGTATTTGGAAAAATTAAAGGCGATCATCCAATACACGGGCGTCTCCGACTGCAAAATGGAAGAAGGATCGCTTCGCTGCGACGCCAACATTTCGCTCCGCCCGATCGGGTCGGACAAGTTCGGCACGAAAACGGAATTGAAAAACTTAAACTCGTTCAACTTCGTCCGCATGGGGTTGGAATACGAAGCGAAGCGGCAGGAGAAAATTTTGCTCTCGGGCGGCGTCATCCGTCAAGAAACGCGGCGCTTTGATGAAGCGACAAAAACGACGGTGCTGATGCGCGTCAAAGAAGGCTCGGAAGACTACCGCTACTTCCCGGAGCCGGACTTGGTGATGCTCTATATTGACGACGAATGGAAAGAGCGCGTCCGCGCCTCGATTCCGGAGTTGCCTGACGCCCGCCGGAAGCGGTATATCGAGGAGTGGGGCTTGCCGGAGTATGACGCCAAAGTGCTGACGCTGACAAAAGAAATGGCGGATTTCTTCGAAGCAACGGTCGCAAACGGCGCCGATCCGAAACTGGCGTCGAACTGGCTCATGGTCGAAGTATCCGGGTACTTAAACGCCGAGCAAAAAGAGCTCCATGACATCGCCTTGACGCCGGAAAGCTTGGCTGGGATGATCAAACTCATCCAAAACGGCACGATTTCGTCGAAAATCGCGAAAAAAGTGTTCAAAGAACTCGTCGAACACGGCGGCGACCCGGAGAGAATCGTCAAAGAAAAAGGGCTCGTGCAAATTTCCGACGAAGGAGCGCTGCGCAAAATCGTACTCGAAGTGCTGGACGCCAACCCGCAGTCGGTCGAAGACTATAAAAACGGCAAAGACCGCGCGCTTGGCTTCCTTGTCGGGCAAGTGATGAAAGCGACAAAAGGACAAGCGAATCCACCGCTTGTCAATAAGCTGTTAGTAGAGGAAATTGGAAAACGGTAATGAAACAACAGGAGGCCTGCCCACCGGCAGGCTCTGTTTTCAATAAAAATTTTTGCACTATTAAAAAAATGCAATTGACAAACGTTGTGATCCAATGATAGATTTTTTATAAGAAAAACCAATTGATTTAGTAGGATATGAAATCTCGAGGGATCAAAGAGGGGAGAGGAAACGATGAGCAATGAACAAAACTTCCGCCCGGAGACGCTCGCCATCCACGCCGGGCAAAAACCGGATGCGGAAACGGGCGCGCGGGCGGTGCCGATTTACCAAACAAGCTCGTATGTGTTCCGCGACAGCGAGCATGCGGCCAATTTGTTTGGTTTGAAAGAGGAAGGTTTTATTTATACGCGCATTATGAACCCAACGAACGACGTGTTCGAAAAGCGGATCGCGGCGCTTGAAGGCGGCATTGGGGCGCTCGCGCTGTCATCTGGGCAGGCGGCGGTGTTTTATTCGATCATCAACATCGCCTCGGCGGGCGATGAAATCGTCTCGTCCTCGTCCATTTACGGCGGAACGTACAACTTGTTCGCCCATACGCTGCGCAAGTTTGGCATTACGGTGAAGTTTGTCGATCCGTCCGATCCGGAAAACTTTGAGCGGGCGATCACCGATAAAACGAAAGCTTTGTTTGCGGAAACGATCGGCAACCCGAAAAACGATGTGTTGGACATTGAAGCGGTGGCCGGCATCGCCCATCGCCATGCCATTCCGCTCATTGTCGACAACACGGTGGCCAGCCCATACTTATTGCGGCCCATTGAATTCGGCGCCGATATCGTCGTCCACTCAGCGACGAAGTTCATCGGCGGGCACGGCAATTCGATCGGCGGTGTGATTGTTGACAGCGGCAAGTTTGACTGGAAAGGGAGCGGCAAGTTTCCGGAGTTCACCGAGCCAGACCCGAGCTACCACGGTTTGGTGTATGTGGACGCCGTTGGCGAAGCGGCGTACATCACGAAAGCGCGCATCCAGCTCTTGCGCGATTTGGGAGCAGCGTTGTCGCCGTTTAATGCGTTTTTGCTTTTGCAAGGGTTGGAGACGCTCCATTTGCGGATGCAGCGCCATAGCGAAAACGCACTTGCCGTCGCCAAGTTTTTAGAAGAGGAAGAAGCAGTCGAATCGGTCAACTATCCGGGGCTTCCGAGCCATCCGTCGCATGAACTGGCGAAAAAATATTTGCCAAACGGGCAAGGAGCGATCGTTACGTTTGAAATCAAAGGCGGCGTCGAAGCCGGGAAAAAATTGATCGACTCGGTCAAGCTGTTCTCTCATTTGGCCAACATCGGCGATTCGAAATCGCTCATCATCCACCCGGCCAGCACGACGCACGAGCAGCTGAGCCCGGACGAGCAGCTGTCCGCCGGCGTCACCCCAGGCCTTGTGCGTCTGTCCGTCGGCACAGAAGCGATCGACGACATTTTGGACGACTTGCGCCAAGCCATTCGCCAAAGCCAGACGGTGGGGGTGAAGTAGAAGTAGCGAAGCGGATATAGGAAACATTTAGAAAATATAAAGAGTGTCCTAAGCGAAAAAACAGGGCGCTCTTTTTTGATTTGCGGAGCAAACCGTTCTTCTCCTTCCCATTGTTCACGGCTTTCACTTTTGCGCAATTCCGGCACGCAAAGCAGCATCCTGAGAGCTGGCTGGCAACGATCGTGCGGAGGCCAGCGAATACACGACGGGCAGCGGGCATCACCCCCGCTTCCTTGATAGAAACCGCATCGCCTTGGCCCGAGATCTTTCTTACGCGTATGATAGCATTTAAGTTGCATATAGTGATGCTAGTTGAACGCAGCGTTCCACTAGCATCACGGGTCAATGATTTTGTATAAGCATGGATAAAATCTTCTGTTCGAAATTTTTGGCTCTTCACCACAAGTTGTACTTGAGATTTTAAGATAGGTATGCATAGAGAAAATAGAGGGTACAAAAAATGCGAATTTTCCTGTATGGTAAAGGTGACCAAGCCAACCCATTGGAGGAAAATTCGCATGTACGCTCAGTTTATCAAAGAACTCATCGATTTACCAGATGTTTTGATTCAAAAGGTGCGAAAAGAAGAAGAACGTTGGATTTTCGAACTTTCTCCCACCGAACAATGCCCGTTATGTCCTGTCTGCTTGAAGCGTACGATCAAAATGACAGGCAAAAAGAAGCAATGGATGCATGGGTATGCTCAACGGATCGGCATCTTTTGGGTGGAACTCCCTGTGGAGCGTAGACGTTGTGGCACGTGTGGCATGACATTCAGCACTTCTTATCCCGGAATTTCCCCTCGAAGTGTAGCGACGGATGCGTTTCAGCAATGGGCAGCGCAATGTTGCATCGGAACCTCCATTCAGGCGGTGGCTCGAATGCTCAAGCTTCCTTACACGACCGTTGAACGTTGGTTTTATACCCATGCCCCTTCCTTCCTATCGAATGACATCCAACCAAAGGCAGTTTGTGTCGATGAGTTTGCGTTTCGAAAAGGACATGACTACGGAGTGGCGGTCATGGATGCCGAAACGGGAGAAGTGTATGCCATTGAAGCAGGAAAGAACGAGGAAGCCATTGGACGTGCGTTGGCTCATGTGTCTGATTCTGTTCAGTATGTCGTGAGCGATTTGGCTCCAGCGATGAAAAAAGCCATTCAAGGGATGTGTCCGGAAGCGAAGCATGTGGTCGATGATTTTCATGTGATTCAGTTGTTTACAGAAGCGTTGGATCGATGCCGCAAATCCTTAGGAAAAGAGGGCAAGAAACATGGGCATGTTCGGTATGTTTGCCGCTTCTTGACCCAGTGCCCCGAGAAACTCACCGAGGAGGAACGCCAAACGGTGCAGAAGTGGCAGAAAGAGAGCGATTCCTTGCAGGCTGTCTATCAGTCCCTTCAACATTATGTATCCAAAAGCCAAAACGAGCGACAAGCGAAACGTCGTTTGAACGCTTGGATTCATCGATACTTGTTTTGTCCTTGTTCCGCTGTTCGTGCCATCGCAAAAGCACTTGTCAAACGAACAGATGAAATCATTTCATGCATATTGTCTCCTTATTCGAATGGGAAGATGGAGGGAACGAATAACAAGATCAAGCTGATGAAACGTCGGGGATACGGATACCGAAATATCCAGCGTTTTGCACTGCGGGTTCGGCTAGAAACAGCTAACATACTTTCATGACAGGTGCAAGTACATCTTTTGGTGATGAACCAAATATATACCGGCACATTAGAAAAACCTTAGAATTTCAATCTATTCTAAATGTGAAAAAGGAGTTTTTCAGCTTGCTCATTAACTGCTTGGTGAAAAAAGATGGAATCTATGATGTCTTTATACATCTTTCATCAAGTAGTTAATGATAGATATCAACATATGGAAAGGAGGGAATGAAGAATGGCAAAGTTGGATGATTTCGATTTGGACATTGTTGTCAAAAAACAGGACAACATTGTACAACCTAATATTACAAGTAAATCTCTTTGTACCCCGGGTTGCATCACAGGAATCTTGATGTGCTTAACGCAAAATTCGTAACTATTCAGCCACATCATAAAGTGAGCTGAATATTTTTTGCTTTTCCTGTCCATGATGTGAATATTGATAGACAAGGAGGTGAATCGCATGTTGACGGTACAACAAGCTGTATTTACAGTTGAGAGCTTAATCGGCAAAGTTCAACAACAAAAACAGCTCATTCATCAACTCATTCAAGAAAATGAACATTTGCGTCACGAAAACAAACAACTACGCAAAGAAAATGAACAACTGAAGTACCGTGTTCAAGAGCTGGAAGCACGCACGAAAAAAAACAGCTCCAATAGCCATTTGCCCCCATCTTCTGACCGTTTTGAGAAAAAGCGTTCCTCCCGCGAGCCGTCTGGCAAAAAGCCTGGTGGGCAAGAGGGACATGAGGGGAAGACGCTCCGTCAAGTGGAACATCCAMAGC
>NZ_MVKA01000037.1:0-34631 GCF_002042905.1 Geobacillus sp. LEMMY01 | reverse complement strand
CACAAGATTTGGGATGTTCGGCCATTAAAGCGGTACGCGAGCTTGGTTCAGAACGTCGTGATACAGTTCGGTCCCTATCCGTCGCGGGCGCAGGAAATTTGAGAGGAGCTGTCCTTAGTACGAGAGGACCGGGATGGACGCACCGCTGGTGTACCAGTTGTCCCGCCAGGGGCACCGCTGGGTAGCTATGTGCGGACGGGATAAGCGCTGAAAGCATCTAAGCGTGAAGCCCCCCTCAAGATGAGATTTCCCACCGCGTGAAGCGGGTAAGATCCCTCGAAGATGACGAGGTCGATAGGTCCGAGGTGGAAGCGTGGCGACACGTGGAGCTGACGGATACTAATCGATCGAGGGCTTGACCTATGAGCGGCTTCTTCCGACGGTTATCTAGTTTTGAGGGAATGAAAAAGTCTTGACAACAGGCCAACTTTCCTTATAATAAGACTTGTCCATTGTTGCCTAGTGGCTATGGCGGAGGGGAAACGCCCGTTCCCATCCCGAACACGGAAGTTAAGCCCTCCAGCGCCGATGGTAGTTGGGGCCAGCGCCCCTGCAAGAGTAGGTCGCTGCTAGGCAATTTCGTGGAGGATTAGCTCAGCTGGGAGAGCACTTGCCTTACAAGCAAGGGGTCGGCGGTTCGATCCCGTCATCCTCCACCATCTTAATATAAAAGCTGACTTGCTTTCTCATCATCGCGGGGTGGAGCAACGAGCCTTCGCTTCGTCGAATATGCTGCGAGTTGCCTCGACGCATTCGACATCTTCGAGTTCGCTGGCAGAGGAAGAGGCAACGAAAATGCAATTTGAGCATTGTCAAAACTTAAGTATATTCTTATCGCTGCGGGGTGGAGCAACGAGCCTTCGCTTCGTCGAATATGCTGCGAGTTGCCTCGACGCATTCGATATCTTTGAGTTCGCTGGCAGAGGAAGAGGCAGTCTTAAAGAAACACTTAGAGCGTTATCAAATGAGATGAATTTCTTACCGTCGCGGGGTGGAGCAGTCCGGTAGCTCGTCGGGCTCATAACCCGAAGGTCGCAGGTTCAAATCCTGCCCCCGCAACCAATATGGTCCCGTAGTGTAGTGGTTAACATGCCTGCCTGTCACGCAGGAGATCGCGGGTTCGAGTCCCGTCGGGACCGCCATTCTTCCAAAATTGTGAAAGATGAAAAAATATGGCTCGGTAGCTCAGTCGGTAGAGACGAGCATCCGCATCGTCGAATCTGCTGCGAGTTGTCCCGACGCATCTGGCTTCTTCGAATGGGCTAGTAGAGGAAGGGACACAAAAGTCATCAACGAACAAGGGAAAAATAAGATATGGCTCGGTAGCTCAGTCGGTAGAGCAAAGGACTGAAAATCCTTGTGTCGGCGGTTCGATTCCGTCCCGAGCCACCATTCATTTTATGTGGAAATGTTTAAATTATGCCGGCTTAGCTCAATTGGTAGAGCAACTGACTTGTAATCAGTAGGTTGCGGGTTCAAGTCCTGCAGCCGGCATTCTTATTCCTTAATAACCCCTTAAGTCATTAAGCCGGCAACCGTGAGCCATTAGCTCAGTAACGAGCGCTACATCTTCGAGTTCGCTGCGAGTTGCCTCGACGCACCTAGCTTCTTTGAATAGGCTGGGAGAGGAAGAGGCAGGTAGAGATAGGTAGTACCTAGAGTGTTATCCAAACTATGAGCCATTAGCTCAGTAACGAGCGTTACATCGTCGAATAGGCATCGAGTTGCCCCGACGCATCTGGCTTCCTTGAACAGGCTGGCAGAGGAAGGGGCAGGTAGAGCTAGATAATACTTGGAGTGTTATCCTAACTATGAGCCATTAGTTCAGTTAGGTAGAGCAACGAGCAAAGCATCTTCGGATTTGCTTCGAGTTGTCCCGACGCATTCGGCTTCTTTGAATCAGCTGGTAGAGGAAGGGACATCGTTGTCTCGGAGTGTTATCTAACCCATGAGCCATTAGCTCAGTAGGTAGAGCATCTGACTTTTAATCAGAGGGTCGGAGGTTCGAGTCCTCCATGGCTCATCGTCTTGCGGAAGTAGTTCAGCGGTAGAACACCACCTTGCCAAGGTGGGGGTCGCGGGTTCGAGCCCCGTCTTCCGCTCCACTTCCGCCGGGGTGGCGGAATTGGCAGACGCACAGGACTTAAAATCCTGGGGTAGGTAACTACCGTGCCGGTTCGAGTCCGGCCCTCGGCACTTGTGCGCTCGTAGCTCAATTGGATAGAGCATCTGACTACGGATCAGAAGGTTAGGGGTTCGAATCCTCTCGAGCGCGTTTTATCGGGAAGTAGCTCAGCTTGGTAGAGCACACGGTTCGGGTCCGTGAGGTCGCAGGTTCAAATCCTGTCTTCCCGATTTATCATGGGGCCTTAGCTCAGCTGGGAGAGCGCCTGCTTTGCAAGCAGGAGGTCATCGGTTCGATCCCGATAGGCTCCACCTTTTGACTTAAATTTGGCGGTGTAGCTCAGCTGGCTAGAGCGTACGGTTCATACCCGTGAGGTCGGGGGTTCGATCCCCTCCACCGCCACCATTATCGGACCTTTAGCTCAGCTGGTTAGAGCAGACGGCTCATAACCGTCCGGTCGTAGGTTCGAGTCCTACAAGGTCCACCATTATTATTGTTGCTTTTTTGGAGGAGTACCCAAGTGGTTGAAGGGGTCGGTCTTGAAAACCGAGAGGCGCCGCAAGGCGCGCGGGGGTTCGAATCCCTCCTCCTCCGCCATGCACTTTAAAATCATGCCGGCTTAGCTCAATTGGTAGAGCAACTGACTTGTAATCAGTAGGTTGCGGGTTCAAGTCCTGCAGCCGGCATCAGACCGAGGCGACTATGGCGAAGTGGTTAACGCACCAGATTGTGGCTCTGGCATGCGTGGGTTCGATTCCCACTAGTCGCCCTTTTTTCTATATTTGCGGGTGTAGTTTAGTGGTAAAACCTCAGCCACGAGCATCTGCATCATCGAATCCGCTTCGAGTTGCCCCGACGCATCTGGCTTCTGTGAATCGGCTGGTAGAGGAAGGGGCATGGAAGTAGCGTGGCGGATGTTCAACTAAATGATATGCGGGTGTAGTTTAGTGGTAAAACCTCAGCCTTCCAAGCTGATGTCGTGGGTTCGATTCCCATCACCCGCTTTTTATGGGCCTATAGCTCAGCTGGTTAGAGCGCACGCCTGATAAGCGTGAGGTCGGTGGTTCAAGTCCACTTAGGCCCATTATTTACTATTGCATGTTTTTCAACCATTCGCTATAATATTGGGCGAACAATGATACTCCATATGTTTATGTATATTGTTCCGCAATAGCTCAGCGGTAGAGCAACCGGCTGTTAACCGGTAGGTCGTAGGTTCGAATCCTACTTGCGGAGCCATGTTACGGAGAAGTACCCAAGTGGCTGAAGGGGACGGTTTGCTAAACCGTTAGGTCGCAGTTTTGCGGCGCGCGGGTTCAAATCCCGCCTTCTCCGCCATAATGGCCCGTTGGTCAAGTGGTTAAGACACCGCCCTTTCACGGCGGTAACACGGGTTCGAATCCCGTACGGGTCACTGGTTGCTGGCACCAGAGATTCTGGTGCCCTTTTATACAATTTCTTTTGTCGATTTTTGCGTTTTTTCTTGCGATGCGTGCGGAAGTCTGTTATAATGTCTCTCGTTAGTTTTAAAATTACGTTATGATTGTTGGGGACAACGCAGTGTTTCGTTTCGTTAAAGAACGAGGCATTGCGTTTTTTTATTTATCACCCTAAACCGAGAAGACCCCCACTTCCACGCGTGAGCGTAGGTGGGAGAGTGTTCAAGTAGGGAGGGAGTCCCCCGTTTCCAACGGCAGGAAAGTGGGGGAGAAGATCAAACGAGCAATTGGGCGTCGGCTTCGCCGCCATGAATTTGCACAAACATCGTTTGAATGGCTTGAAGCTGGCGCTTGGCGGTTTCTTCTGGCGTTGATGGGAGAAAGTAAACGATTTGCAAAGCGTTTTTCGTTTCTCTCGTCACGGCGGTCCGCTCCGAATCGACGATCGGACTGCCAAACGGCCCTCGTTCATCTTTGCTGACGAGTTTGTTGGCAAAGTTGACTGTGCGGCCGTTTAGTGCCACGTATTCGTCTTGCTCCGTGCCGATAGTGAGAGTGACTATTCCGTCAATGCGGTCGAAATCATAGATGCCGAGCGGGATTTTGTAGTACAGTGAAAAAAAGTTGTTGACGTCCGCTGCCGAATGGATGGATGGGATGAAATGTTTTTTCTGAATGCGTCGGTATAGACTCTCGCTTGACGGTCGATAGCGGCCTGGGTCTGTGCCGATTTGTTTGAACGCACGACGCCATTCCATTAGTTCGGGAATGTCAGCGATCGCTTTTTCCTGCAGCTCGATGTAAAGAGATTCTTGAAACAGTTCCAATCGGCCTCTCAACATTTGCGGTGAATCGCTGACCTCAATATGATGATAGCGGATGACGCCGAATTTACCAGAAGGAAGGCGTTGCTTTAGTTGTTCTGATATCATGCATTTCATCTTGATCACCTCGGATTTCATTTTACCATATATGACGAAAGGAGGGAAAACGATGGATGTTATGGCATTAAAGCGGGAAGTCATTGAGTACAGTCGGTCAATCGGCATTGATAAAATCGGATTTGCGAGCGCTGATCCGTTTGTTGAATTAAAGGAGCGGCTGCGCCGCCAGCAGGAGCTCGGCTATCAGTCCGGTTTTGAGGAACCAGATATTGAGAAACGGACGAATCCTTCATTGCTTCTTCCGGAAGCAAAATCGATCATTGCCATTGCTCTTGCCTATCCGTCCAAAATAAAAAATGCGCCGCGGGGGACAAAGACGGAACGGCGCGGCGTTTTTTGCCGCGCTTCATGGGGAAAGGACTACCACGATGTGTTGCGGGAACGTTTGCAGCAGCTCGAGGAGTTTTTGCTGGCCAAAGTGCCCCATGCCCGCGTTCGCTCGATGGTGGATACCGGAGAGCTCGCCGACCGGGCGGTGGCGGAACGGGCAGGGATCGGTTGGAGCGGCAAGAACTGCTCTATTATTACACCGGAGTTTGGATCGTATGTGTATTTGGGAGAAATGATTACGAATATTCCATTTCCCCCTGATGAACCGGTTGAAAACCGATGCGGCACGTGCACGAAATGCATTGATGCCTGCCCGACCGGGGCGCTTGTGCAAGCGGGTCAGCTGAACGCGCAGCGGTGCCTTTCGTTTTTAACGCAAACGAAAGGCTTTTTGGCCGACGAGTTTCGGGAGAAAATCGGGAACCGGCTGTACGGCTGCGATACATGCCAGCAAGTCTGCCCAGAAAATAAGGGGAAAGACTTTCATTTGCATCCAGAATTCGAGCCGGATCCGGAAGCGGTAAAGCCGAAGCTCATCCCGCTGCTTCAGATGAGCAACCGTGAATTTAAAGAAACATTTGGGGCCATGGCGGGTTCATGGCGTGGGAAAAAGCCGATTCAGCGCAACGCCATTCTGGCGCTCGCCCATTACAAAGACCAAACCGCGGTGCCGCACTTACTGCGTTTGTTGAAAGAGGATAGCCGTCCCGTCATCCGCGGGACGGCGGCGTGGGCGCTTGGGAAAATCGGGGATCCAAGCGCTAAGCCTTATTTGGAGGCCGCGCGGCAAACGGAGGCGGATGCCGATGTGATCGCTGAGATTGAAAAAGGACTGAAACTGTTGGCTGAGGCAAAGGAATAGGGAAAAAAACGCAGCTTCCCCACATAAGGTAGTAATAAAAACGAAAGTGGTGGAAAGCAGCATGAAAAAACAGTTGCGCGCGTGGTTGGATGAGCGAGCCCGCTCGTTTGTGTCGGAAAGCAATATCCGAAGCGAAGAGGCGGCAAGAAAGCAACGGCTTTGCCAAAAGCGCGGTGCGGAGATCGTCCGTTGCACGATCCGGGGACAAATTGTCGGCAGGCAGACCATCGAGCGGGAAGCGAAAGTTATGTATATTGCCCACCATCAATTTTTAATTAAGCAAAGGGGTTCACTATATATAGAAGAACAGGTTGAGGAGCGATGCGCCTGTTTTGTTCGCGGTGAGCTTGTAGCTGATGAACCGATCAACCGGTTGGGGGGGTATATGGAGGCGCCGCGCGTCGAACGAGAGCAATGGACGGGGGAGCGTCTTTCTTACCAGTATGACCGCGCCCGGGCGGTGCGGTATGCGGAAACGTGGTGGAATCGGCATAACCCGGTGTTTCCGTCGTTTCCGGTGGATTGCACGAATTTTGTCTCTCAATGCTTGTATGCAGGCGGGGCGCCGATGACGGGCTATCCGAACCGGGCGAGGGGATGGTGGTGTCAAAACGGAAGTTGGAGTTACAGCTGGGCTGTGGCCCATGCTTTTCGTTGGTATTTGAGCGGGTCGCGCATCGGCTTGCAGGCGGTGGAAGTGGCGGAGCCGGAGCAATTGATGGCAGGTGATGTCATCTGTTATGATTTTCAAGGGGACGGACGCTTCGACCACTCAACGATTGTGGTGGCGAAAGATCAGAACGGGATGCCGCTTGTGAACGCCCATACGACAAACAGCCGAATGCGCTATTGGTCGTATGAAGATTCAAGCGCCTATACGCCGAACATTCGCTATAAGTTTTTTCACATCATCGATCGCAAATAAACGTTGTTGAGGTGAAGGAAATGCCGCTTCATGTAGTGCTATACCAACCAGAAATTCCAGCCAATACCGGAAATATCGCCCGTACGTGCGCGGCAACCGACACGGCCCTCCATTTGATCCGCCCGCTCGGTTTTTCTACGGATGATAAAATGTTAAAGCGCGCCGGGCTTGATTATTGGCCGTATGTCAATATTTCGTATTATGACTCGCTTGACGAACTATTCGCCCGCTTTCCGGAAGGGGAGTTTTATTTCATTACGAAATTCGGGCGCCGGTATTATGATTCGTTTGATTTCAGCGATACAGAAAAACATATTTTCTTTGTGTTCGGCCGTGAAACAACCGGATTGCCGAAGGAGCTGCTTGAGGCCAATATGGATCGTTGCCTGCGCATCCCGATGAATGACAAAGTGCGCTCGTTAAACTTGTCGAACACGGCGGCCATTTTAGTGTACGAAGCGTTGCGCCAACAACGGTTTTATGGGTTGTCATAAACAAAAAAACGACCTTCGCACTGGAGGTCGTTTTTTTGGTCTTATTGTCTGACGCCTGGTTTGTCTTCATAGCCAGCGGTGAAAATGGCCGTCAAAAACGCAATGATAACCCCTAGCACAAGCAAAGTGCGCATCGTTTGTTCCTCCTTCATATGAAAGTGGCAGGCGTTTCCCCCTTTATTATAGCGAATATGGCCAAGCATGTGAATGACTGCAGCTGGTTGTTAGGAGACAAAATTTTTTTTGCGGCGAATGATACGGGACATCCTCGCATAAATTGTAATAATCTTGCTGTTAGACATCCAAGGGTGAGGAGGTCCTTTATGGATATTTTGCAAAAAATCGCCCGGTATCGGGAAGAAGAAGAAAAGTTGAAATGGGAAGGAACGTTTGCCGAGTATTTAAAGATTTTAAAAGAAAAGCCGTGGGTGGCCCAGTCGGCTCATTCGCGTGTTTATAATATGATCAAAGATGCTGGGGTCGAAGAGGTGAATGGACGGAAACGATATAAATTTTTCAGCCAGCACCTGTTCGGGCTTGAGGAAGCGCTTGAGCGGCTCGTTGAGGAATATTTCCACCCGGCGGCAAAGCGGCTTGATGTGCGGAAACGGATTTTGCTGCTGATGGGGCCAGTTGGCGGCGGGAAGTCGACGCTTGTGACTTTGCTAAAGCGTGGGCTTGAAGAGTATTCAAAAACAGAGCGCGGCGCGGTGTATGCCATTAAAGGCTGCCCAATGCATGAAGACCCGCTTCACCTCATTCCTCACCATTTGCGCGACGATTTTTACCGCGAATACGGCATTCGCATTGAAGGCGAGCTGTCGCCGCTCAATATGATGCGGCTTGAGAAAGAGTACGGCGGACGCATTGAAGACGTGCTAGTGGAGCGCATTTTCTTCTCGGAAAACCGCCGCGTCGGCATCGGGACGTTCAGTCCGTCTGATCCAAAATCGCAAGACATCGCCGATTTAACGGGGAGCATCGATTTTTCAACGATCGCGGAATACGGCTCCGAGTCCGACCCGCGCGCGTATCGGTTTGACGGCGAGCTGAACAAAGCCAACCGCGGGATTATGGAATTTCAAGAGATGTTAAAGTGCGATGAAAAATTTCTTTGGCATTTGCTGTCGCTGACGCAAGAAGGCAATTTCAAAGCTGGGCGGTTTGCTTTAATCAGCGCCGACGAATTGATTATCGCTCATACGAACGAAACGGAATATCGGTCGTTCATCGCCAACAAAAAGAACGAGGCGCTCCATTCGCGCATCATCGTCATGCCGATTCCATACAACTTGCGCGTCTCGGAAGAAGAGCGCATTTACGAAAAAATGATCCGCGAAAGCGATGTCGCCGACGTGCATATCGCTCCACATACGTTGCGGATTGCGGCCATGTTTACGATTTTGACGCGGTTGAAAGAATCGAAGCGGCCGGATGTGGATTTATTGAAGAAAATGCGCTTGTATGATGGCGAAATGATCGAAGGATTCAGCGAGGTCGATGTGGAGGAGCTGAAAAAGGAGCATCCGGACGAGGGGATGAGCGGCATCGACCCACGCTATGTCATCAACCGCATTTCTGCCTGCATCATTCGCAAAGGAGTGCCGTCGATCAATGCGCTTGACGTGCTTCGTTCGTTGAAAGAAGGGCTGGATCAGCATCCGTCGATCACGAAGGAAGACCGTGAGCGGTACTTGAACTTCATTTCGCTTGTGCGCAAAGAATATGACGAAATCGCCAAACAAGAAGTGCAAAAGGCGTTCGTCTATTCGTATGAAGAGTCGGCGAAAACGTTGATGGATAACTATTTGGACAACGTCGAGGCGTACTGCAACAAGACGAAACTGCGCGATCCGCTCACTGGCGAGGAAATGAATCCGGATGAAAAGCTGATGCGCTCGATCGAGGAACAAATCGGCATTTCCGAAAATGCGAAAAAAGCGTTTCGTGAAGAAATTTTAATCCGCATTTCCGCCTATGCACGCAAAGGGCAGCGATTTGATTACAACTCGCATGAACGGCTGCGCGAGGCAATCCAGAAAAAACTGTTCGCTGATCTAAAAGATATTGTGAAAATTACAACGTCGACGAAAACACCGGATGAGCAGCAGTTGAAAAAAATTAACGAAGTCGTGGCCCGCCTCATTGATGAATACGGGTACAACTCCACGTCAGCCAACGAATTGCTCCGCTATGTCGGCAGCTTGTTGAACCGCTAGGCATGCCTCAAGCGCTGGGGCATGCTTTTTTTATCCTCTCTGACTGAACTGCCAAGGGAGGGTCGAGCGAAGGCGACACAGCGTGCTTCGCTAAAAGGAAGTGAACCAGAGGATGCGAAGCCGATAATCGGGCTTGTCCATGTTTCTATTTTCCACATTCATTTGTCAATTATTTTGAATTTTTGCATAGGATAAAATAAACCAACTTGGCATAGTGATGGTCCGTTTTAATGACGCCAACATAAGTATATGCGGGAAAGCGAAAAGTGTGAAAATGATTTTTTTAAAGGAGGGGAAAACATGAAGGGGAATTTTGTTGTATCGAAAGAAGACTGGTCCCTCCACCGCAAAGGATATGATGATCAAAAGCGCCATCAAGAAAAAGTGAAGGAAGCGATCAAAAACAATTTGCCCGACTTAATTACGGAAGAAAGCATTATTATGTCCAACGGGCGTGATGTGATTAAAATTCCGATCCGCTCGCTTGATGAATACAAAATCCGCTACAATTATGAGAAAAACAAACACGTCGGCCAAGGAAATGGAGACAGCCAAGTCGGTGATGTGGTGGCCCGAGACGGAAGCGGGGAGGGGCAGGGGCCAGGAAAAGGCCAAGGTGCTGGCGATTTGCCGGGCCAAGATTATTACGAAGCTGAAGTGTCGCTGATGGAGATTGAGGAAGCGTTCTTTAGCCAATTGGAGCTGCCCAACTTGCAACGAAAAGAGCTGGATCAAAATATAACCCAACATATCGAATTTAACGACATCCGCCGCACCGGGCTGATGGGGAACATCGATAAGAAGCGGACGATGCTCGCTGCCTTCAAGCGCAATGCCATGAACGGCAAACCAGGCTTTTATCCGATTTACCGTGAAGATTTGAAGTTTAAAACGTGGAACGAAGTCGTCAAACCAGAATCGAAGGCGGTTGTCTTGGCGATGATGGACACAAGCGGATCGATGGGCATGTGGGAAAAATATATGGCACGCAGCTTTTTCTTCTGGATGACCCGCTTTTTGCGCACGAAATACGAAACGGTGGACATCGCCTTTATCGCCCATCATACGGAAGCGAAAGTCGTCAGTGAAGAGGAGTTTTTCACGAAAGGGGAAAGCGGTGGAACGATTTGCTCGTCAGCCTACCGCAAGGCGCTTGAACTCATTGAGACAAAATATCCACCGTCGCGCTACAACATTTATCCGTTCCACTTCTCTGACGGCGACAACTTGACATCGGACAATGCCCGTTGCGTGAAGCTTGTTCAGGAACTGATGAAAGTATCGAACATGTTGGGATATGGGGAAGTCAATCAGTACAACCGCCATTCAACGCTTATGTCTGCTTATAAAAACATTAAAGATGAAAAGTTTCGGTATTATATTCTTAAGCAAAAGTCAGACGTCTTTCACGCCATGAAAACCTTTTTCCGAAAAGAAGAAAATAAAACGCTCGTATGACCCCTTGCATGATGCAGGGGGTTTTTTAAGGATTATGAACATGCTGGGGGCATTTTTTGTTCATTTTTCAGTTTTGCTGAGAGGAAAATGTTACTTTTTACATAAATTAACATTCGATTTACGAATCTATTAAAATATTTTAACAATTATATTGTTAAATGTAAGTAGGACATTTATTTTATCACAAGGAGGAAAATGATGAAAAGGAAAGGAATTGTCGTTGCTTTGGCTCTTGGAATTATGGTTCCGGCATTGCACCCATCTCAAGCCGCAACAAAAGAAGTAAAGATTGAATCGATCTCATTTAGCGGCTCGAGAGTACCAACTACCGCTGAAGAAATGAGCAAGCCGTTTACAACAGCTTCAGTTGTTGTAAAGTATACGGATGGAAAAACAAAAAACTTCCCGCTTACATATAAGCAGCTTTTTAAAACAACCGATCAGTTTAAAATGTCCAATGGCGAGACGTTCTCAGCAGGTACACCAACGGATTATTATGGTGACCCAATTACCGACAAATCTGTAGATGGGAAACCTGTTCACTATGTATCTGATGCACCAGATGCGAACAGTTTACTTCGTCCAATGAAGGACGGTTCTTTGTACCTTGTTTCTCATTATGAGTATGACTCGTTGGACAATGCTGGAAATCCTGCGTGGCGTCGTGTACCTGCTTCGATGACGTTAACGAAACTATATCAAAATATGAAAACAGGAGAACTGAAGGTTGCAACTGTTGATAAAATTGATGTTTCCACAGTAAACGGGTTATGGGTGCCGTGCAACGGATCGTTAACACCATGGAATACGCACTTAGGTTCAGAGGAATATGAACCTGACGCTCGCTCTTTTGAATTTGATACACAAGATAAGCTCAGTCCATCAACAGCTCATTTAAAAGATTTCGCAAAGCTATATTTTGATGATGAGAAAAAAGCAAACCCTTATTATTACGGCTTTATTCCTGAAGTGATGGTCAATGCTGACGGAACTACTCGCGTTGTAAAACATTACAGTACTGGACGTCGTTCCAATGAATTGATGGTTGTCATGCCGGATGAGCGTACTGCTTACTTTGGAGACGACGGCGAATATACAATGCTGTTTATGTATGTGGCTGATAAGCCGCGTGATTTGTCAGCCGGCACATTATATGCGGCGAAATTTGTACAAACAAGTGCAGAAAACGGTGGGGCTGGCAATTTAGAATGGATTAAACTTGGACATGCGACAGATAAAGAAATTAAACGGATCATTGATAAAGGCATTAAATTCAGCGATATTTTTGAAGTGTCTAATGAACCAAAAGAAGGGTTTACTCCTGTTAAGCAATACTCAGGACAAAGTGCAAACTATGGCAAAATAGAATATTTGAAATTAAAGCCGGGTATGGAAAAGGCTGCGGCATTCTTGGAGACGCGCCGTTACGCAGCGATGTTAGGGGCAACAAGCGAGTTTAATAAAATGGAAGGCTTAGCGGTGAACGCGAGAGACAAAAAAGTGTATGTGGCTATTTCCGACATTAGTAAAGGGATGGAGAAAAACAATCAAGACCCAACGGATCACATTCAATTACCGAAAGTGAAAGCTGGTGCGGTTTATGAGTTAAGCTTAGAGCCAAGACAAAAGAGCACAACTGGTGAGCCGATTAACAGCGGGTATGCAGCCGTTTCTATGAAGGCGCTTATTGTCGGTGAAGATTTGGCTCAACCTGACGCTTACGGCAATAAAGCGAACGTGAATAAAATTGCTGGTCCGGATAACTTAAGCTTCTCTGAGGATTATCGCACATTGTTTATCGGAGAAGATAGTAGCCAACATATTAACAATTTTGTATGGGCATATAACGTGGATACGAAAAAATTGTCCCGCATTTTATCTGTTCCCGCTGGTGCAGAGGCAACAGGACTTCAAGCGGCTGATAACCGAAATGGATTTAGCTACATTATGAGCAATTTCCAGCATCCGGGAGACGAATTAGACAATTTTACACCGACAGCTGTCAAACTTGAGGATGTGAAAAAAGCGATCGATGCAACATATGGAATTAATCAAGCTGGAGCTGTTGGCTATATCCAAGGGTTGCCGAACATTCATAAACTGCAGGAGGAATTAAAGAAACAGCAAAAAGCTCAACAGAGCAAAAAGAAAAAATAAGAGATAACAGAAAGTCTGCCCCATAAATTGGAGCAGACTTTTTTACTGTAGATGAGCAAACGAGTGAAATGACCCTGCCAAACGGCAGGGTCATAAAAAAGAACAAGGTTTCTTGCGGTCGTTGAAACAACCGCAACAGTCGCAGTCATCGTACTCTGACATAAAGGTGGCCGGGGCCCGATTAAAACTGCGAGATTCATGAGGTGGTAGACCACATGGATAAGTTAGTGGTTAAATTGCTTGTTCTCCACGCTTTTATCGCCGAACAGCGGAACGAATATGCTAAAATGGAAACAGAAGATGTTGTGGAACAGGCTTTTGCTGAGGGAATCGTCGCAGCGTGCGAGTTTTTCGAAGAGGCTTTGGAGCATATGATAGAGTATAGATAAGCAATATAGCGAAAATAGCCCGTTCCTAATGAATTAGGATAGGCTATTTTGACTCTTTGTTCATCATATCTTCAATGTATTTCTCTATCAATTTGTGAACAGTTTGTTCTATTTGTTTAACAACGATTTCCCTAATCGTGTCATGCATTTGAAGTGATTCTATGAGCTTAAGATGTAGAGCAGCCCTATCTATTTCGTTTAATGAACATATGTAATCCCCGATTTTGTTACGAGAGAAAGTCATAATTTGATCTAACTTCACATATTAGTCATTGCTTAGCTGCGGATAGTCTTTTTTATAAAGCGGTAAATGGTATGACTTTAGCTCCTTGACATTTCCGTTTTTATCATACAGAGATGTCAAAGGAGCTAAAACAACTGTCTGATTTGGCAAAGTATAATCGTGGAGTAAAAGAGCAGGATGAGATCCTTTAATGGTATATTGAGGTTTCGGATCTTCTTCCGGAAATTTAAACCAAATGATATCTCCTTGCCGAAATTCAAGTCGATCCAAGTTCTCTCTCCCTTAGAAAAAAATCATTCCCCTTGCTTATCTTCAAACATTTCAAAGAAGTCGTTGTCGCTATAGTCTTTTTTCTGTATTTGTTTCAAAAGATGCTTTTTTCTTATTTTATCATTATTGATCATGTCCAAAAAGTCGTAGCCGTTCTCGTCACGAAACCGTTTCAGAGCTTCATCTACAGGAGAAACCTTTTTGCTGGCGCCGCCAATGTTCCGTTGAACCAACTCCTTCACACTTAACATTTCATCATTCCCCCTGTTTTTGTTGGTACGTTTCTTATGATTTTCATCTATTACGTATCACTCTCCCATACTGGATGTGTATGATTACCAGTATGGGAAAATGTCTTTGATTTTAGTATAACAAACTAGCCATTTTCTGTTTGAAAATATTGTTGTATCAACGATTTTAACCAATTTTGTCCGAAAAAACGTGTCAAGCAAAAGTTTTCGACATCCTTTAATGAATATTGTGATAAAATTAGGAAATAAAAGGAGGATTGAAGAAGGGCTAAGCCATAAATGTTATGATAGATAATACAGGAGATTGTGTATAGCGTATACAGTTGTATCAGTACAACCGCCATTCCACGCTCATGTCGGCGTATCGCAATATTAAGGATGAAAAGTTCCGCTACTATATTTTGAAACAAAAATCGGATGTGTTCTACGCGATGAAAACATTTTTCCGCAAAGAAGAGAGCAAACAGCTTGTTTGATCCTCTTGTTGGCTGGAAGGGGGATTTTTTTTTGGAAGCGGGGAAGAGCGGTTTCCTTCCCCGTTGGATACGTTATTGCTTTTGTAATGTAGCAACCATGGCGAGCACGGCGCCAAGCACGTCTTCGTTGCTTGGAGCGTGTACGGTCAATAGCATCGGCGTCGGTTGGGCGCTGGCGATGACATGAACCGTGACGCCGTCCGCTTGGGCGGTGTACCAAACCGCATCAGCGAACGGCTTAGGCAACCCGTCCGTTTGTTGGCGGGCGGCGTTGGCGTCGACTGCTTGGGCATGTTCTTTCGCTAGTTGTTCATAGTTTGTTTCACCCGGAGAAAGCAAGCGGATGCGGGCGAATGCGTCGCCATGAAGCAAGACATCGGCACTCGGTTCTTCGGCGTCAAGCGTCCACCCTTCCAAAACATAGAGGGAAAAATGTTGATTGTCGCTCGTTTGCAGCGTCGCTGTTCCGGTGACTGTTTGATTTCCTGTCCGATAGGACAAAGAAGTCGTTGGTTGCGAAGAGGCAGGTTGCTCTTCGTCAGCGGGCGGCTGCCCGGAGGTTTCTTCTTTTGCGGCTGCTTGTCTACTCGCCGCCGCATCCGATTGGCCGGAAGAAGCTTGCTTTTCGTTTGTCGGCTGCACATCGGCGGACGTTTCTCTTGAGGCGGCTGGCTGTTGTTCTTCCGCTGCTTCTGTTGCTGACTCCTGCGCTTTCATTCCGCAGCCAACCAGCAAGGCGGAGGCGACAGCGAGAGAGAACAACAGTTTCCAGTATCGAGTCATGTTCATTCCTCCTTACGTTCCATATACTCCCCATTATACCAATTGAAACGGTGGAAACAAACAGACTGGTTTCCCTATTTTTTCTGCTTGTTTGTTTTTGCACGTTGTTTGAGGTGCAAGGCGATATGCGCCCCGCCCCAAACAGCGGCGACGAGCAGAACGAGTGAAGCAAATCCGTAAAGCATGTTGTCCCCCTCCTCATGTATACTAGATGGCAGGATCAACAATAATGTATGAAACGCGTTTCAAGGCAAGTCTTTTTTAGGGAGTGTGTGAATATGGCCAATATCCGTGACTTGGCGAAAGAGGCAGGCGTATCGGTGGCTACTGTATCAAGGGTGTTGAACGGATATCCGTATGTGAGCGAGGAAAAGCGGAAGGCGGTTTGGGAAGCAGTGGAGAAGCTCAATTACACGAAAAATATTCAAGCCGTCCATTTGGCGAAAGGAAGGACAGCGATTGTCGGCGTTATGCTTCCGTACATTCATCATCCTTATTTTTCTGCGATAATGGAAGGTATATCCAAAGAGGCGCTCCGTTATGGCTACCAACTGCTTTTGTTTCAGACGAATTATGACGTGGAGAGGGAACTCGAGGCGTTAGAGCGGCTGCGGATGAGGCAAATGGATGGGCTGATCGTGTGCTCCCACGAAGTGGACTGGGAGGCGTTTGCCGCTTATCAGGGAGACGGTCCCATCGTTTTATGCGAACATGTCGGAGAGCACGATTTTTTTGCTGTTTACATTGATCATTATCAAGCGTTTGTCCAAGCGCTTCGCTACTTGGTAAAAAAAGGACACCGACGCATCGGCTATTGCATTGGAAGAATGACGGGGCCGAACAGCCAAGCGAGGGCGGCGGCGTATCAAGATGTTTTGCGCGAAGCTGGCGTCATTCCTCGACGCCAGTGGATTTTTGAGGGTTGTCTATTTCTCGAAGACGGAAAGCGCGTAATCGAGCAATGGGTCGCTATGGAGGAGCGGCCGAGCGCTTTGCTTGTCACCAGTGACCAAGTGGCGGCCGGCATCGTTTTGCAGGCGCAACGCATCGGGGTGCGTATTCCAGAAGAACTTTCCATTATTGGGTTTGACAACGACCCACTCGCTGAGTTGCTTGGCATTACGACCGTCGCTTTGCCTCATTTTCAGCTGGGAGGGAAAGCGTTTCGCTTGATTCATCATTGGTTGGAGACAGGCAATGTGACGCGAAAGCAGGAAGAGCTGCCTGCCCGGTTGCTGGTGCGGGATACGGCATAATAGGGCCTGGCTTTCCGTCTCTGACAACCAGCTTGAAGCCACTCGAAACGGCATCGTGTTATGTTGCTTTCAGATGGTACCGATTCACTGGGCGTCCGACGCCGCCGTATTGAACATCGAGCACGACTTTTCCCGTTTTCTCAAGGTACTCCAAATAGCGGCGGGCGGTGACGCGGGCGATGCCGACTCCTTCGGCCACTTCCTCGGCGGAAACGGGGAAGCGGTGTTGGCGCAAATAGGCGATCACTTTTTCCAATGTTATCTCATTCAGTCCTTTCGGAAGCTCGGAGGACGGTCCGGCCGGTTGTTCAGTCGCCCGCCTTAGGGCATCGAGTTCCACCTGGGTGAGCGATTCCTTTTCCGCAAGCGACCGGCGGAACGTCCGATAATTTTCCAACGCCTGTTTGAGCCGTTCAAATTTAAACGGTTTCACAATGTAATCGAAGGCGCCATTTTGCAGGACGCGGCGCACCGTTTCAATGTCGCTCGCCGCGGTAATGGCGATGATATCGACTTCATGGCCGCGGGCGCGGATTTGTTTTAATGTTTCAAGGCCGTCCAGCTGCGGCATGTAAATATCAATCATCGCTAAATCGGGACGGAGCTCGTGAATGAGGCGGAGCCCTTCTTCACCGTTTCCAGCGAGGCCGATGACGGTGAAGCCGTCGACTTGTTCAATCATTTGCCGATTCACTTCTTGCACCATCGGGTCATCCTCGATCAACAACACGCGATACATAGCCTTTTCCTCCTTCGTCTCGACGGGGGTGTCTTTCGCGGCCGCCGTTGCATGAATGGGTAGTCACATATCAAAGGTAACAGTAAACACCGTTCCTTTCCCTTCCTCCGACTGCACATCGATGCGCCCGTTTCCCTTTTCCACAATTTGCTTCACCAAATACAAGCCGATGCCGCGTCCGTTCTCCCCTTTGGTTGAAAAGCCTTCATCAAAAATGCGGTCAATATGCTCGCGAGCGATGCCTTGGCCGTTGTCTTCAACCGAGAGGGAGCAAATGTCTTCATTTTGTTCAAGGCTGACGTAAATTTCTTTTTCCCGGTCGGTTACGCCGCGAAAGGCATCGAAGGCGTTTTCAATTAAATTGCCAAGGAGAACAACGAAATCATGGTGATCGAGATGCGGCGGAAAGCGGTGCAGCCGGCTGTGGCGATCGATCGTCACGCGAATGCCAAGTTCCTTGCCGCGGCGGATTTTGCTTAGGAGCAGTCCAGAAATGCTTTCGTCCTTAATGTTGCGGCTTAAAAACTGCGTGAGCTCCGCCTGCTCTTCCGTGGCTTGGAACACGTACTCAAGCGCCTTTTCGATATGGCCGAGCTGAATGAGGCCGGCGATCGTATGAAGCTTGTTCATGTATTCATGATTTTGCACACGCAAGGCGTGGACAAACGCTTTTACGCCCGTCAGTTCTTCAGCCAGCCGCTTCACTTCCGTCCGGTCTTGGAAAATGGCAATGGCGCCGACCGTTTTCCCGTTGACTTTGATCGGGATGCGGTTGCTCCAAATCGTTAAATTGCCGATTTGCAGCTCCTTATTGTAAATCGGCTTGTTTACCTCCAAGATTTCCGGAAGGTGTGTGTCCGGAATGACGGAGCGGATCGACCGGCCGATGACATCCCCTTTGATGCCGAGCATTTGTTTTGCCCGGTCGTTGAAGATGGTAATTTTTTCATCGCTGTCAATGGCAATGACGCCTTCGTGCATGGCGTTAAACGCTTCCGTTCGTTCGATGAGCAGTTTGGCGATCTCATGCGGTTCCAGCTCAAACATTTGCCGCTTGATATGGGAGGCGAGCAGCCATGCTCCAATTCCGCCGACAACGAGCGACAAAACGACCGCTATGGTAATTTCTCCATTTAACGAATCAATCGCTTCGAAAAACGTCGGCAGTCGGTAGGCGGCGATGACGACGCCAATTTGTTCGTGATCGCTATTCATAATCGGGACGAAGGCGCGAACCACTGTCCCGATTTCCCCGTGGGCTTTGGATGTGTACGTATGTTCGGCAAACGCCGGCCCCTCATCCGCGCCGCGGGAGATGGTGCCGATCATCACGGGAAGCGGGTGGGAGAGGCGCACTTTGTTCATATCGAGAACGACGATATAGTCGGCGCCATGAATGACGCGCACCCGCTCGACGACCGGATTGATCAGCGCCCGGCTTTGTTTGTTTTCGACAATATGGCGTCTGACTTCGGGCATCTCGGAGACGGTGCGCGCGGTTAGCAAGGCGCGCTGGCTGAGTTCCTCCTCCTTTGTATGGAAAAAGTCGCTGATGATGAATACACCGCTCAGCAACATGGAAAAGCTGACGATGGCGAAAATCAAAATCGTAATTTTCCAGCGAATCGGCAGCCGGTTCATGGCGGAACTCCTTTTTGGCAATCATGATTGCTGTTGAACATGCCATATGAATCGGGAAAGGAATAAATCAACGTTTTTTTTCATTATACCAAATCTTCTTGAATGGAAAGAAACGAAAGGTGTAAAATGGCGGTGGGGAACAAATATTCTGCCCGCCAGCATAGAAGATGGGGCATACGTAAGGCGTGGCGATTGCTGCTTTCAAACCGAATCCGTGAGCTCCAGCCGCTTTTTTGCTTCAATGATTCGAGTCGGCGGGGAGCATTCCGTTGGAGTGCAATTTTAGCAATAGGATGGAAGAATGGTGTGAACAATGGGGAAAAAGTGGAGAGCATGGACAATCCTTTTGTTTGTCGGCCTCGGTCTGGTCGGCTGGGCAGCGAGCCGTCAACTGGGCCGTGAGCCGCTTGTTTATGACGACGAGCAAAAGGGGTTGAAAAAGCAAATCATTATTTATTTCAGCCATGTCGTAGCAGAGAATACGCCAAAAGGGCTGGCGGCGCAAAAGTTTGCCGAGCTCGTCGAGCAAAAAACAAACGGCCGCGTCAAAGTCGAAGTGTTCCCGAACGGCTCGCTTTATTCGGATGGGGAAGAGCTTGATGCGCTGTTGCGCGGCGACGTGCAAATGATCGCGCCATCATTTTCAAAAGTGACAGAGCTTGTCCCCGAATGGCAAGTGCTCGATTTGCCGTTTTTGTTCCGCGATGAGGACGACGTGCGCCGTGTGTTCACTGGAAAAGTGGGCGCCGAGCTGCTTCGGATGCTGGAGGCAAAAGGAATTAAAGGAATGGCGTTTTGGAGCAATGGATTTAAACAAATGATGGGCACAACCCGCCCGCTCATCGCCCCTGACGATTTTCGCGGCTTGCGTTTTCGCATTATGCAGAGCGAAGTGATTGAAAAGCAGTTTCGTCTGCTCGGAGGGGAGCCGATTGCCGTCTCATTCGATCGCGTCTATCGAGCGCTTGAACAGCATAAGTTTGATGGGCAGGAAAATACGATTTCCAATATTTACTCGAAAGGGTTTTACAAATTTCAACCGTATATTACAATCAGCAATCACGGCTATCTCGGGTACGCCGTCATGATGAATCAGTCATTTTGGGACAGTTTGCCAAAAGACATACAGCAAAAAATTACTGAAGCGATGGCTGAAGCGACGCATTGGAATTTGCAGCAGTCGAAAGAGCAAAACGAACGGGAACTCAAGCAGCTTGAGCGGCAGGAGGGGGTCCATCTTTACATGTTATCGGAAACGGAAAAAAAGAAATGGCAACAAAAATTTGCGCCGCTGTATGAAGAGTTTACGCGGCAGTTCGGTTCAAAGCTGTTGAATGAAATCAAGGAATCGCGCGAATGAGCTTCCGTCGGTGGAAGCTTTTTTTATGGAGAACGCCTTTGCCGGCGCTGGAGACCAAAAAGACCAAAACGACCATTATCACCATAATATTTTTATTTCACCGATTTTTCTTTATGATAACGTTGAAAGCGTTGCCAAGATAACGAAAGGAGTGGGTGAAGTGCGGAGAAAACTGAAAAACTTAACGGTGCAAGTCATCATCGGCATTATTTTAGGGATCATTGTCGGATTTGTATTTCCGGAATTTGGCGCGAAGTTGAAAGTGTTGGCAGACGGATTTATTAAGCTGATTAAAATGGTGATCGCCCCGATCATTTTCTTCACCGTCGTCATCGGAATCGGCAACATGGGCGATTTGAAAAAGATCGGCCGCATCGGCGGCAAGGCGCTCATTTATTTTGAAATTGTCACGACGTTTGCGTTGGCGATCGGGATTGTCGTCGTCAACCTTGTCAAACCAGGGGTTGGGTTTCATACCGATGCAGTAAAAGGCGGCGACATTTCACAATACACGAAACAAGCGGAAGAAACAAGCCACGGTTTTGTTGACTTCATTTTAAGCATCATTCCCGACAACGTCGTTGCCGCGATGGCGAGCGGCCAACTGCTTCCGGTGCTCTTCTTCGCCGTGTTGTTCGGTTTAGCGGCTGCCGCGCTTGGGGAAAAAGCAAAACCAGTGATTTCCTTGTTTGAACAGCTGGCGGAAATTTTTTTCGGCGTCGTCAACATGGTTATGAAGGTGTCGCCGATCGCCGCGTTCGGCGCGATGGCGTACACGATCGGCACGTTCGGCCTCGGATCGCTCGTGTCGCTCGGCAAATTGATGGGGTCTGTTTACATTACGATGGCGCTCTTCATTTTCGTCGTGCTTGGCGGGATTGCCAAGTTTTATGGGTTTAACATCTTTAAGTTTCTCGCTTATATCAAAGAGGAACTGTTGCTTGTTTTGGGCACGTCTTCGTCTGAATCAGCGCTGCCGCGGCTGATGGAACGTTTGGAAAAATACGGGTGCTCGAAATCGGTTGTTGGTCTTGTCGTTCCGACAGGGTATTCGTTTAACCTAGACGGCACATCGATTTACCTGTCGATGGCAGCCATTTTCATCGCCCAAGCGTACGGCATTGATTTAACCATTTGGCAAGAGCTGACGTTGCTTGGCGTATTAATGCTCACCTCGAAAGGGGCAGCAGGGGTTACCGGTTCGGGATTCATTACGTTGGCAGCGACTTTGGCGGCGTTCCCGATGATTCCGGTCGAAGGCATCGCCTTGTTGCTTGGGGTTGACCGCTTCATGTCGGAAGCGCGGGCGATTACGAATATTATCGGCAATGCTGTAGCGACAGTGGTTGTTTCGAAAATGGAAAACGAGTTTCATCCGAACGAAGCTGAAGTAGAGAGCGCCTCGATGAGCGTGGCCAAATAAGCGGCGCTTCGCGGATGCAAGCAGACATCAAACGAGCTGCATGCTGCAAATCGCCGAATGGGTGAAAAAAGGATACAATAACAATGCGGGGCTGACCCAAAAGATTGTCCTTCTTCATGCAAGATACAATATATAGTTTTGTCAGGGTGTTTTGTGCGTATATATGGTGATCAGAAAGGGTGTCCCGTTACTTTTGGGACACCCTCTTTTTTACGCCGATTGTTCCAGAGCAGGGGAGATGGAAACTTACGGACAAGAAAAAGGTGCTAAGCATATATTTTGCTTTTCTTTCCCTCTTTTCCCATAATGAAACTATAATGACGCTCGAGGAGGAGAGGATATGAAAGGTCTGCAAGATTGCGCCACTTTGCATAACGGGGTGAAAATGCCTTGGGTCGGCCTTGGCGTTTATAAAGTCAAAGAAGGGGAGGAAGTAAGAAGCGCGGTGCGCACCGCGCTCGAGATCGGCTACCGCCATGTCGATACAGCCGCTTTTTATGAAAACGAAGAAGGTGTCGGTCAAGCGATCCGCGAATCCGGCATTCCACGTGAGCAAGTGTTTGTGACGACGAAAGTGTGGAACACCGACCAAGGGTATGAGACGACGCTGAAGGCGTTTGACAAAAGTTTGAAAAAACTCGGGTTCGATTATGTCGACTTGTATTTGGTCCACTGGCCGGTGAAAGGGAAGTATAAAGAGACGTACAAGGCGCTGGAAAAGTTGTATAAAGATGGCTATGTGCGCGCGATCGGCGTCAGCAATTTCCATATCCACCATTTGCAAGATGTACTGGCGGAGTGTGAAATCAAGCCGATGGTCAACCAAGTCGAGTATCACCCGCGCCTGACGCAAAAAGAGCTGCTTACGTTTTGCCGGGAAAACGGCATCCAGCTTGAAGCATGGTCGCCGCTCATGCGCGGGGAAATTTTAAGCGAACCGACGATCGTTGACATTGGGCGCAAGTACGGGAAAACGCCGGCGCAGGTGGTGTTGCGCTGGGATTTGCAACACGGCGTTGTGACGATCCCGAAGTCGGTGACGCCGGCGCGGATCAAGGAAAACGCTGATATTTTTGATTTCTCGCTGACCGATGAAGAAATGAAACAGATCGACGCGTTGAACTTGAACAAACGGGTCGGTCCTGACCCAGACAATTTCAATTTTTGATGTCCCCATCAGCCAAATAGCGCCTCGATGCAGGCGCTGTTTTTTTTTGAAACCGGAGCGGGCTGTTTGACGTATGAAAAGGTGAGCAAGTACAATAAATAATAGTATACACATTTGATGAACATTGAAAAAACGGAGGGTGCTGCGATGCTATTCCATCCGATGGATATTTTCATTTTTATCGCCTTCCTGATATCGCTTTGGGCGCAATGGAAGGTATCAAGCAATTTCAATGCCTGGTCTGAAGTTCCAGCCTCATCGGGGTTGACGGGGGCGGAAGTGGCGCGCATGATTTTAGACCGCCACGGGCTGCACCATGTGCCGGTGGAGGTCGTGCCAGGGAGATTGTCCGACCATTATGATCCGATTTCCCGCACGGTCCGTTTGTCGGAGCCGGTCTTTTATGGGCGTTCAATCGCTTCCATTTCCGTTGCCGCCCACGAGGTTGGCCATGCCGTTCAACACCAGCAAGGCTACGCTGCGCTCGTCCTTCGCCACCGGATGTTTCCGATTGTGAACTTCGCTTCGGGCGTTGCGCCGTTGTTGTTGCTCGTTGGATTTGTGCTCCATCAATTTTCACTGATTGGACTCGGCATTTTGTTTTTCTCGCTGGCGGTGGCCTTCCAAATCATTACCTTGCCGGTGGAGTTCAACGCGAGCGCACGGGCGAAGCGGTTTATGCTGGCTGAAGGGTTGATCGCCCCAAATGAAGCGCGCGGCGTAAACAAAGTGCTTGGCGCGGCGGCGCTGACATACGTCGCGGCAACGTTGATTGCCGTGTTTGAGCTGCTGAAATATGTGCTCATTTTCACCCAAGGGAACAATAATGAGGAATCGTAACATATTGGGCCGCCTAAGGCGGCCCAGCGGCATCATCGTCTATCAGCTGCAATGGAAACTTTTGTGTGCAGGAGGTGTAACCTGGGCGCTTCATCCGCGCTCGGAGACGAATTGGATATAGCCAGTTTGCTGTTGGTGGCGTTTCTCATCGCTTGCACCGCCTTTTTTGTCGCTTCTGAATTTGCGATCGTCAAGGTGCGCAGCTCGCGCATCGATCAGCTTGTCAATGAAGGGAATCGACGGGCGGTCGCGGCGAAAAAAGTGATTTCGAATTTGGACGGCTATTTATCGGCGAACCAGCTCGGCATTACGCTCACCTCGCTTGGCCTTGGCTGGCTTGGGGAGCCGACGGTGGCGCGGATGTTGCTGCCGCTGTTTGAACGCCTCCATTTATCGGAATCCGTCTCCCACTTTTTAGCGTTTATCATTTCGTTTTCGCTCATCACCTTTTTGCATGTCGTCGTCGGTGAATTAGCGCCGAAGACGTTTGCCATTCATAAGGCGGAAGCGATTACGCTGTTTACGGCTCAGCCGCTCATCTGGTTTTACAAAATCATGTATCCGTTCATTTGGACGCTCAACAACTCTGCGCGGCTCGTGACGCGCCTGTTTGGCCTCAGGCCGGTGGCGGAGCATGAAATCGCCCACTCTGAGGAGGAGTTGCGCCTCATTTTATCAGAAAGCTACAAAAGCGGGGAGATCAATCAGTCAGAGTACCGCTATGTCAATAACATTTTTCGTTTTGACGACCGCATAGCGAAAGAAATTATGGTGCCGCGCAAAGAAATTGTGGCGCTCGATATTAACAAAAGCGTCAAGGAAAACTTGGACATCATTCGCGAAGAAAAGTATACGCGCTATCCGGTCATTGACGGCGATAAAGACCATGTGCTTGGACTCATCAACGTGAAAGAGGTGTTTACGGACTTTATTGCCAATCCGTCCAACGAAAAGCAGATGAAAGACTATATCCGCCCGATCATTCAAGTGATTGAATCGATCGCCATTCACGATTTGTTGGTCAAAATGCAAAAAGAACGCATCCATATGGCGATTTTGGTCGATGAATACGGCGGCACGTCTGGACTGGTTACAGTCGAGGACATTTTGGAAGAAATCGTTGGCGAAATCCAAGATGAGTTTGATATTGATGAAACGCCGCTGATTCAAAAAATAGACGATCGATTGATCTTGGATGGCAAAGTGTTGATCAGCGAAGTGAATGATTTGCTTGGGCTGGACATTGACGATGATGACGTCGATACGATCGGCGGCTGGATTTTAACGAAGCATTATGATATCAAACCAGGCGAGAGTGTAGAAATCGATGGCTACTTGTTTACGGTGAAGGAAATGGATGGCCATCATGTGAAATCGCTGGAAGTGGCAAAAAAAGAGCCGAGCAAAGAGGAGGAGGCGGCAGGCGCCGAAGAGGAGGAGTTGCGTTTGTAAGGCAGACGGGGGCGTCTGCCTTTTCTCGTTTCGGCCGAGAAATCCCCTCCTCCATTGAAGGACAGCAGGGTAGATCAATGGTAAATGCGCGAAAGGTCGGTGGGAAAATCGCTTGTTGGCGCGAGACAAATGACCTCTTCGTTTGTAAACGGGTGGCGGAACGTTAGCTTAGCGGCATGAAGCGCATGGCGATGAAACACTGGTTTGCCGCCATAAAGCACATCGCCGACGAGCGGATGGCCGAGATGGGCCAAATGGACGCGGATTTGGTGCGTCCGTCCAGTCTCGAGAGAAAGCTCGACAAGCGATGTTGACGGGAATGTTTTGATGACGCGATAGTGTGTCACCGCTTTTGCCCCCGTCTTCGAGACGCGCCGGCGCGTTGGATGGTGGCGGTCGCGGCCGATTGGCGCGAAAATGGTTCCTGATTTCGGGGACAAACGACCGTGAACAAGGGCGACGTACGTCCGCTTGATGGCACGGTGGGCGAGCATCCGATCGAGCGTCGCACCGGCAAGCGGGTGTTTGGCAAATAAAATCGCTCCCGACGTGTCGCGGTCAAGTCGGTGAATGTGGCGCACTTTTGTTAAAATTGCCTGCGACTGCAAATAAAACGCGACCGCATTGGCGAGCGTGCCGGTTTGCCCCGGTTCGGACGGATGAATGTCGATGCCGGCTTCTTTGTTCAAGACGAGCAGATGGTCGTCCTCCCATAAAATCGAAAGCTCCCGATATTCTGGAACGATGAACGACGGCTCCGGCTCATATGCGTAAAGCTGGAGCCGGTCGCGTTCGTTGAGCACCGTCTTCCAGGGAACAGCCTGGCCGTTCAGTTTGACGCCGTGTTCCATCCGCCAACGGTGGGCGAGCTTTTTCGAGGCGGCCCATACGTCTTTCAGGAGCTGTTCAATCGTCAAACCGCTCCACCAGCTAGGGATGATGCATTCCAGCCAATCGCCTTTTCTTGTCCACAAAGGTTGTCACACTCCCAATTGTTTGTTAGCTGTGGAAACACTTTCTACCCCTATCCTTGCGCGAGATATGGTACACTCATAGTATCGTCTTAGTGATGGAAAACGCAAGCATTGCGGCGAGAAAAGGTGGTATGGACGTTGAAAATGATGTATGCAGCGACTCCGGAACAAGAGCATTACATGCAGTATTTGCTCAACTACTTTTATACCGATGTGTTCCCGTATTACTTCGATGATGAACAAATCCGTCAATTTGAGGAATGGGGCATTCTTTCGCTGGACCACGAACATGTGGCATATAATGGAACGATGAAAGAGGCTTTCCAAATCATTTCAGCGTTGCAATCGCTCATTACCGTCATCGAACATATCGGAGAGCATGGGGATTTGGAACAGTATGAATGGCTGTTTGTTCGCAATCAAAAGATTTTGGCCCGCCATGGCATTGCCTTTCCTTTTCATGCCAAGCAGTTCACTTGCAGGCGGCTTTGGCCGTGCAGCGTGTATGCGCCTGCGGTGAGCCAATGGGTGATGTAAAACAAGGAGCTAAGCTATGCTTAGCTCCTTGTTTACTTTTCACTGTGCAATGAGGAAAACCAGTTTCGGAACGTTTGTTCGTCGTGATACCCTTCGATGCGTTTGATTTCTTTGCCATTTTCGTAATGGACGATCGTCGGGGTGGCTTCAATATGGTACGCATCCCACCCGTCTTCGAATTCAAGCAAGTTGAACAGCTTTAAATCGGTGCCGAGCTCCTTTGCGAGCGGCACGACGATCGGCGTTGTCCGCTGGCAGTGAGGGCATGTCGGGCTGTAAAAGTAAACGGTCAGCGTCTTGCCGTCAGCCAGCTGCTGTTTCAACTCCGCGGGCAAAATAATGTTGCGGTAGTTCGGGTCGTCAAGTTGTGCGATGGTGGCCGGATGCAGCTCGTTTTTATGGTAAGGGTTTCCTTTGGCTGCTTCGTTTTGTTCATACGAGGTAACAAAAGCGATGGCGGCAAATAGCGCGATGATGATGCCGCCAAATGCGAGCAGTTTTTTCAACGTTCGCTCTCCTTTCTTTGCTGGCGCATGACGGTCCAACTTAACAACATAATGATCATAAAGGCAGTGAACGCCAAAAATGGAATGGTGATAAATCCAAGCCAGTTTATATATTGCCCTGTGCACGGAATGCGGCCGCAGCTGATGGCGTATTCTTGAAGCAGCGGAATTTTTTGCAATCCATAATGATACAGAGAAATACCCCCGCCAATCAATGACAGTGTGAAGCTATAGCGAGCTGCCGCAGCGTCTTTGCGCACAATGGCGATTCCTAAAATCACGACTTGCGGGTACATAAAAATGCGTTGAAACCAGCAAAGATCACAAGGAATAAAGCCGAGCACTTCAGAAAAATAAAGGCTTCCGAGCGTGGCGATGAGCGCGGTCGCCCATGCGGCCAAAAGCAAGTTCTCCGCACGTTTTTCTCGTTCCATGTTCTCTCCTTCTTCCCATCATGTTCCCGATCTTGCCTCCGTTAGCTCCATTATAAGGGATGGAAAACGGCACGTCCATTCATAACCGGCAAAGGGCAGGAAAGAAAACAACATTTTCTATCTATATCGCTCGACAAACGAGCCATACTAATCGGTGAAAGGGGAGGATCACATTGACGAACAACAGCGGAAACAAAGTGCAGGACATTATGACGAAAAACGTCGCAACGATTTCGCCGAACCAAACGGTGCAAGAAGCAGCGCAAATCATGAGCCAAAAAAATATTGGGGCGCTTCCGGTTGTGGAAAACGGGCAAGTCAAAGGGATGATTACGGACCGCGATATTACGTTGCGTGTTTCGTCCCAAGGAAAAGACCCGTCGACCGTCAAAGTAGCGGAGGTCATGACGAACCAAGTCGTCACCGGTACGCCGAATATGAGCGTACAGGAAGCCGCGAATGTCATGGCCCAACATCAAGTTCGCCGTTTGCCGATCGTGGAAAACAACCAGCTTCAAGGCATTGTTGCGCTAGGCGATATTGCGACGAACAGCGCATCAAACGAAGCGGCTGAACAGGCGTTGACGAACATTTCGGAGCCGTCGCAGCCGCAAGGGTAATGGGGGAAAAAGGATGCCCACATTTTTTCCAGGGCATCCTTTTTCTTTTGGCAGGTATATTGTATGATGGGAGCGAATACATAAACAGGGAAAATGAAAATCAAGGGGGAACAGCGATGGAGTGGAGACAAAAATACGAACAATGGCTGCGTGAGCCGCAGCTCGATCCGGAATTGAAGCGGTTGTTGGAACAACGCCGCAATGATGAACGATGGCTGGAGGATTGCTTTTACAAAAATCTCGAATTCGGCACCGGCGGCATGCGCGGCGAGATTGGCCCGGGGACGAACCGAATGAACATTTATACGGTGCGAAAAGCGTCGGAAGGATTGGCGCGATACATACAATCGTTTGGCGATGAGGCGAAGCAGCGCGGGGTCGTCATTGCCTATGACTCCCGGCATAAGTCGCCGGAATTTGCGATGGAGGCGGCGAAAACGTTGGCTACCAACGGCATTCAAACATACGTGTTTGATGAATTGCGCCCAACGCCGGAACTGTCGTTTGCTGTTCGCTATTTGCGGGCGTTTGCCGGCATTGTCATCACCGCTAGCCATAATCCGCCCGAATATAACGGCTATAAAGTGTATGGAGAGGACGGGGGACAGCTGCCGCCTGCTGTCGCCGACCAAGTGATCCGCTATGTCAATGAAGTCGAAAACGAGCTCGCCATTCATGTGGAAGATGAGGAAACGTTAAGAGAAAAAGGCCTTATTCGCATCATCGGAAGCGACGTCGATGATGCTTATATCCATGCTGTCAAAACGATTTCAATCCATCCGGAGCTCGCTCGGGAAACGGCGATCAACATCGTGTTTACGCCGCTTCACGGCACGTCGAACAAACCGGTGCGCCGCGCGCTCGCTGAACTCGGCTACCAAAACGTCTTTGTCGTCAAAGAGCAGGAGCTGCCGGATCCGAATTTCTCGACGGTCGCCTCGCCCAATCCGGAAGAACACGCGGCCTTCGCCATGGCGATGGAGTTGGGCAAGCAAGTGAACGCCGATCTGCTGATCGCCACCGATCCGGACGCCGACCGGATGGGCGTGGCGGTTAAAAATGACAAGGGAGACTATGTCGTGCTGACCGGCAATCAAACCGGCGGCTTGTTGCTCCACTATTTGCTGTCGCAACGAAAAGCTCAAGGCACTCTGCCGGAAAATGGTGTTGTCTTAAAAACGATCGTGACGTCTGAATTTGGTCGGGCGATCGCCCAATCGTTTGGTCTTGAGACGGTCGATACGTTGACCGGTTTCAAATTCATCGGCGAAAAAATGAAGGAATACGAACAAACAGGGCAATATGCGTTCCAGTTCGGATATGAGGAAAGCTATGGGTATTTGATCGGCGATTTTGTCCGCGACAAAGATGCCGTGCAGGCGGCTGTCCTCGCGGCGGAAGTGTGCGCGTTTTATAAAAAGCAAGGGCTATCGCTGTATGAGGCGCTCTTGCAATTGTTTGACCAGTACGGCTATTACCGCGAGGGGCAACAGTCGCTCACTCTAAAAGGCAAGGAAGGAGCAGAGGCGATTGCCGCGATTTTAGCGTCGTTCCGCCAACAGCCGCCGGTGGAGGCCGCGGGGAAAAAGGTGACGGTGATTGAGGATTACAAAACGAAAGAGCGGACGAACACGTTGACCGGCGAAAAAACGGCCATTGATTTGCCGACATCCAATGTGCTCAAGTATATCTTGGAGGATGGCTCGTGGTTTTGTCTGCGTCCATCAGGGACGGAGCCGAAAATGAAGGCGTACTTCGGCGTCAAAGGGACGTCGCTAGGGGACAGCGAAGAAAGACTAGCGCGCTTAACAGAAGCCGTCATGCAGCGCGTAAAGTATGTGCTCAGCACCGTTTCGCCTTCTTATGCGCAATGATCAGCACAATCTGCGGGGAATTGGACGATGCCAATTCCCCGTTCGTTTTACGAGTAAAACTGCGCGTACTGCTCGACTCCCATTTTTTGTTCGCTCACTTCAAGCGCATGGTCAATATAGCGAAGCAGGGCGTGCAACCGCTCCTGGATGACGGAGTAGTCATGTTCAAAATTATAAGCGTGGAGAAACTTTTCAATTTTTTTCGACAGAATATCATCAGGCGTACGCACCATTAAAATGAGCAAATTGTCCCATTCGGAGCGATGCGTGTAATAGAGCGCCTTATCATAGTCGACGGTGTTCAAGCGGCATGCCTCCTTTATCAAGAAGGAGTCATTGTTAGTGTATGACGGCGGGGCGTTTTGTTGCCCTGTAAATGTTGCGACAGAAGGCAAAATATAAATTATAACCGAAATGAAAACGAAAAAGGAAAAATAAATGTTGCAATTTTGTGACAAGGATAGTATCCTCAAAATAAGGGGATGATGAGAATGAACAAACGGCACGAAGGGCAAGAAATGATCAACATGTGTAAATGGATGGCGTCAGTGGGATTGATTGTCGGAGTTGTACTGTTTTTGCTTAGTTTTATCGCAAGCGCTTACAACAAAGACTATTTCTTGACGATCATCAGTCTCGGCATTATCGGGGCCTCGATGTTTATGTTCGGATTTGGCCTGTTTATGGGATTGCTGACAGAAACGTACCATCGCGGCCCGCGCGAGAACGTATAGCGCGCATAGAGAATGAAAAACACCGGAGATTACCCCGGTGTTTTTCGTTTTTGTTGGATGTACCAATAGAAGATGGCGAAGCCGAGAACGACCAGAAAGACAGGAAATAAGAATGGACGGTAGGCGTGGATATACTGCTTGACGGCCATCCAGCGGCTTTCAAAATAGGCGCCGATCGTCAAAAAGACAGCGACCCACACCATCGCCCCGCTGTAGGCGAACAAGGCAAACTTTCTCCAACGGTAGGCGTTCATGCCGGCCCAAAAGGCGGCGAGATGCCGAACGCCGGGGATGAAATAGCAAATGAACAATACCGCTGGGCCGAGCTTCGAAAAAAGCGCTTTCGTTTGCTCGAGCCGTTTTTCTGTAAGATGGAGCTTGGGACCGAATTTATGCAAAAACGGCAGCCCGAGCGTAATCCCGAGCATATAGCTGAGCGAGATGCCAATGATGGCTCCAAGCCAGCAGGAAAGAAAAGCGAGCGGATACGAAAACGCCCCCGTTGAAACGCGGTAACCGGCATATGTCAACAGCAGCTCGTCGGGGATCGGCAGCCCAACAATGCCGAGCATCAGCGCAACCATAATGCCGATGTAGCCGAAGTGTTCGATAAGATAATGCAAATAGTGCTGCAAATGACCACCACGCTTTGCCGCGATTTCTTGTATATGACCATTATAAGCCAACGGTCCACAAATGAAAATGGGGCGCTGCGCGTTCATGCCAAACGATGGAACGTATCAAAACGCCGTTTCCCTCATACATTGTGATAAGAGGAAAAAGGGGGGAGATGGATGCGGCAGGACGAGCTGAAAGAGTTGGAACGGGCGATTGCGGAAATTACGGAAATCGCAGAAGGATTTGGGCTTGATTTTTACCCGATGCGCTATGAGATTTGCCCGGCGGACATTCTTTATACGTTTGGTGCCTATGGGATGCCGACGCGATTTTCCCACTGGAGCTTTGGGAAACAGTTTTACAAAATGAAGCTTCATTATGATTTAGGGTTAAGCAAAATTTACGAGCTCGTCATCAATTCGGACCCTTGCTACGCGTTTTTGCTCGATACGAATACGCTCATCCAAAATAAGCTGATCGTCGCCCATGTGTTGGCCCACAGCGACTTTTTCAAAAACAACGTACGCTTCAGCAACACGAAGCGCGATATGGTGGAAAGCATGGCGGCGACAGCGGAGCGGATCAAGCATTATGAACATCAATACGGAAAATTGGAAGTGGAAAAATTTTTGGATGCCGTCTTGGCCATTCAGGAGCATATCGATCCCTCGCTCCTGCGGCCAAAGCTGTCATGGACGTGGGAAGATACGGAAGTGTACGAAGAGGAGGAGCCTCCGAAAACATCGACGCCGTACGACGATTTATGGTCGCTTGACGAGCGAGACAAACTGAAAACGCCGCCGCGAAAAAAACGGCGCAAGTTTCCGCCGCAACCGGAAAAAGATGTGCTATTGTTCATTGAAGAATACAGCCGCGAACTGGAGGATTGGCAACGCGACATTTTAACGATGATGCGCGAGGAAATGCTTTATTTTTGGCCGCAGCTGGAGACGAAAATCATGAACGAAGGATGGGCGACGTATTGGCATCAGCGCATTTTGCGCGAGATGGATTTGACGAGCGATGAGGCGATTGAATTTGCGAAACTGAACGCCAACGTCGTGCAACCGTCGCGCACTGGCATCAATCCGTATTATTTAGGACTGAAAATTTTTGAAGACATTGAAGAGCGGTGGAATAATCCGACTGAGGAGATGAAAAAATACGGCGTCAAGCCGGGGTCGGGGAGGGCGAAAATTTTTGAAGTGCGCGAACTCGAATCCGACATTTCGTTTTTGCGCAACTATTTAACGAAAGAGCTCGTCATGCGCGAAGATATGTATTTGTTCCAAAAACAGGGGAAAGAATATAAAATCGTCGACAAAAACTGGGAGCATATCCGCGACCAACTCGTCAGCATGCGGGTAAACGGCGGATTCCCGTATATCACGGTCAATAACGGCGATTATATGCGCAACGGAGAGTTGTATTTGAAGCATTGGTATGAAGGAATCGAACTCGATCTGAAGTATTTAGAAAAAGTGCTCCCATACATTTATCAGTTGTGGGGCCGTCCGGTCCATATGGAGACGGTCGTCGAGGAAAAGCCGATGTTGTTTACGTATGACGGGAAAACGGTGCATCGGAAATATTTATAACATGAGGGCAGGGATCTCCTGCTTTTTTTGTTTGTCACGATGAATATGTGAAAAATGACACAAATTATTCGAAATCATGCCGGATAGCGTCCCCGATTTTATGAAATAATATGAAGTGGATAATTTGTGATGGTTGTCACAAATTCTTCACCACTGTTTGTTCGCCCGGGGGGATGGATATGTGGAAGCGGCATGAAAAAACGCTTGTGTTCGTTAGCTTTGCTGTTGCGGCTGTTGTCTTGCTTTCCTTGATTGGCCGCTTGTTTTCATAAGGGGGGGATGAATCGTGAACGGTTACGATCCGGTGCTGCTTAGCCGTATTTTGACGGGATTGACGCTGACGGTCCACATCATTTATGCCACGATCGGCGTCGGGATTCCACTGATGATCGCCATTGCCCAGTGGGTTGGGATTCGCAAAAATGATATGCATTACATCTTACTCGCTCGCCGCTGGACGCGCGGTTTTGTCATCACCGTAGCGGTCGGCGTGGTGACAGGAACAGCGATCGGCTTGCAGCTGTCGCTTTTATGGCCGAACTTTATGCAGCTGGCTGGCCAAGTGATCAGCTTGCCGCTGTTCATGGAGACGTTCGCCTTCTTTTTTGAAGCCATTTTCCTCGGCATTTATTTGTATACATGGGATCGGTTCGAAAATCAGAAAAAACATTTGCTTTTGCTTATCCCGGTGGCAATTGGGTCTTCAGCATCAGCCATGTTTATTACGATGGTGAACGCGTTTATGAATACGCCGCAAGGGTTTGAATTTAAAAACGGCGAGCTTGTCAACATCGATCCAATCGCGGCTATGTTCAACCCAGCGATGCCGACGAAAGTCGCCCATGTGCTGGCGACTTCGTATATGACGTCAGCATTCGTGCTTGCTTCGATCGCCGCTTGGCATTTATGGAAAGGCAATCGTCACATTTATCATCGCAAGGCACTTCATTTAATGATGAAAACAGCTTTTATTTTTTCGGTAGCCAGTGCATTGATTGGCGACTTATCGGGCAAATTTTTAGCCGAATACCAGCCAGAAAAGCTGGCGGCTGCTGAATGGGTAACTATTCACCCCAGTGCTAGTGTATAAAAAAGCCCAGCACAAATAGGGCATTTCGGTCATAGAAAATGCCCTAGGTAGCGGAAAGAACTCGATCGATCGTTTCGCCTGCCAACAGAAGACATAACGAATCCCACACGTTTTTTTCGTGTTTCGTCAGTGTGGAAACGATGCTTCTTGCGATGCAAAACGACTGCGCGAATGTTTCTTCGCGAAACGTACCCGAAATGTTCTCTTTGACTTTGACCATGCGAAGATCGCGTTCGGCTTGGTTGTTGTCAAAGGGAACATGTACTTCACGTAAGAAACGCAGCGCTTCTTCCTTTCGTTTTTGAAGCCGTCGAACAAAAGCRAGTGCTTTTTTCGGAAGAGGCGTCATCGGTTCKAATCGGTGTTGTGCTCTTTCTAGGATGCGATCATACACTCGTTCC